>JBHJIP010000045.1:0-14094 GCA_050043365.1 Leptolyngbyaceae cyanobacterium | reverse complement strand
CAAATTAGGGTGACATCAATGCCATGCTGCTGCAGTTCCCAACTGGTGAGATGCGCCCCTTGCAACAGAGGCCGGGTTTCATCGGCATAGACCCGAAAAGACACCCCTTGGTCATGGGCCACATACATAGGGGCCAGAGCGGTGCCCAACTCCGAGGTGGCCAAAGCCCCGGCATTGCAATGGGTCAACACCCCCATACCTGGTTTGATCAGGGTTGCACCATAGTCCCCATAGACCGACACAGTTGGCGATCTTCATCGTGAATTTGGATGGCTTCCTGCTCCAGACGCGGCAAGATCTCCGCAGGCGTTGCCTCGGCCATGGCCTCCGCCACTTTGCTGAGTCGGGTCAAGGCCCAATACAGAATCACGGCGGTGGGGCGGGCGCTATCCAGGTAGGTGACCGTCTCCGCCAAGGCGGCCATAAAGGCAGTGCGGTCTAAGTGGGTCTTGTCCTGCAGGCCAATCACCAATCCGTAGGCTCCAGCAATGCCGATCGCGGGTGCGCCTCGCACTTTCAATTGTTTAATCGCCTGCCACACCTGCTCGACGGTGTGCTGGGGTTCGATCACGGTTTCGAGGGGCAATCGGGTTTGATCGATCAAATGCAGGACGCCATTGTCCCAACGGAGGGTGGGGGGAAGGGAGGCCATGGGATTTTAAGAGAAGCGCGGCAGGTTTATTCTGTCACGCCACTTACGGCCAGTTCGCTATGGCGGTAGCAATCCACAGTGTGATCATTGACCATGCCGATCGCCTGCATCAGGGCATAGCAAATGGTTGAGCCCACAAACTTAAAGCCCCGCTTTTTCAAGTCCTTGCTGAGGGCATCGGATAATTCGGTGCGGGCCGGGACCTGTTCCAGGGTTGGCCACTGATTCTGGATGGGGGTGCCGTCTACAAAGGCCCATAGGTATCGGTCAAAGCTGCCAAACTCTGTCTGCACCTTCAAAAAAGCCTGGGCGTTGATCGTTGCTGCCGCCACCTTGAGGCGATTGCGCACAATGCCCTTATCGGTGAGTAGGGCCTGCTGCTTGGCCGCGTCGTACCCAGCCACCACCGCTGGATCAAACTGATCGAAGGCACGGCGAAAGTTTTCGCGCTTCCGCAAAATCGTGATCCAGCTCAGCCCCGCCTGAAACCCTTCCAGAATTAGAAATTCAAACAGCTTTTGCTCGTCATGGAGCGGGACGCCCCATTCCTGGTCGTGGTAGGCGATTTCGAGCGGGTCGTCATGGACCCATCCACAGCGGGTTGGCATGGGCAAACCTGAAAGAGGATGCGCTCCGGATTGTAGCGATTAAATAAGGACTAACGGAAAGCCCGCTTTACTTAGCGGTTGGCTTTGAGCACCATGCCGTACCACCCCAACTGCTGCAGTCGGCTGAAGCGGGTGGTGCCTTGGCGGCTGTGGGCCTGAATTTCGGCGACCGCCAACACCAATACGCTCCATCCCAAAATCAGGTAAACGATCCGACGGGTGAGCATTTTTTTACAGCAGGGTTGATGAAGCATGGTGGTAGAGCGGGTGGGTTGCACTTTCCATCATGGGGGCACCCACCCCCAATACGGGTGGGGGAAACCTAGGGTTTGTTACCTGACTTAACGCCCCTAAACCCGTCTTTATACGGTTGCGGCAACTTTGGCCGGTTCGTAAAGATACTCAAACCAGTTGCCGTCGAGGTCACGGCCATAAAAAGAGGCGGTACCGTCGCGGTGCTCATGAATTTGGGTGACGTGGATGCCTTCGGCTTTGAGGCGATCGTAGGCGGTGTCAACTTCGGCGCGATCGCTAAACACAAACCCAAAGTGGGGGCCAGCCTGCTCATAGCCCGGACTCAACAGGGCCAGCCCGTCATCCCCCGCCTTGAGATAGGCCCAGTCGGCATCTTGCCAAGCTACTTCCATGCCCAGGTTTTGGTAAAACTGCACCGCCTTCGGGATGTCTTGCACACAGATGGCCACATGGCCCAGCCGCTTCGGTTTCATCGGTTAAAAAAGCTATCTAATCCACTGAATTCATTGTAGGGCAGCTATCTTAGGGCTGAGCTGTCTGAGGGATTCATGCTTTTTAGCCTCGCCAACCTGCCCTACTGGATTCTGCTGAGTGCCGGCATCCTGCTGTTTTTGCTGGTGATTTTCTCCGGCGGCGGCGATGACGATATGGACGTAGACGGCGGGCTCGATTTTGATGCCGATGCCGACGTCGATATAGACGTGGACGCTGACGTGGACGTCGATACAGATGTCCCTCTGGGCGTTGACGGCGACGGGGATGGCTTTAGCCCTATCGAAGTATTGGCCTGGTTTGGGGTGGGGCGGACTCCGCTGCTGCTACTGCTGGCCATGGACCTCACCCTTTGGGGGTTCGTCGGCTGGATTTTGAATGTGGCCGTGGGCGAAGCGATCGAGGCGACTCCGGTGGGGTTGATTGCGATCGGCATTGGTCTAGGGGCGTTTGCGTTTGCGGTGTTGGTGGGCAAAGTGCTCTCTCACCCGATTGGTCGCATTTTTGCTTCCTTTGGGGAAGATGCCAGTGATGATCGCCTCGTGGGCTGTCTCGGCACCGTCACCTCCGCTTTTGTACCCCTAGAGGACTCGGGCAAAATTGGTCAGGCGGACGTCAAAGATGCCGCCCAAAACTTTGTGACCATTAGCGTCAAATTACCCGCCTGGGCGACAATTACTCTGCGGCGCGGGGCCAGAATTCTGGTGATTGAACGACCCGGCGACTATTACCTGGTGGTGGCCCGCGATAGCGTTGACCAAGATCAGTGGCTGAATGGCTCTACCCCGGCCCAATCCTCAAGTCGTTAATTCCTGGAAAAAGCAGCACATCTGATGAATTTAGAGGAGATCCGAGAACCCTAGATAGCCTAAATACAGACCTAAGGAAACTTGGCTGAAATATCCCCTTCTTTGGAGCTACCGCTTATAAACATCTCGGTTTAGACAATCCCAATGCTGGACAACCTCCCTTAATCCCTCGTGCTATCGCGCCGCTGCGCTAGAGCCAAGGAGGGAAACTCAGTTCTCCCCCTTGGTAAGGGGGAGCTAGAGGGGGTCTGAAGCAGATTTCTGGAAAAGCCAGGACTCATGTATGTACGGTAACCCCTCCCAGGAGGGGGAAATTGGTTAGGCAGCTTGGCACTCGCTTAACTGACGTTAGATAGGTGCTGAACAGCCCTCACACCAGCCAAAATCTCGGATCGATCGCCCAATCTGCCCCTTACCCCCTGTTGAAACCTCCATGTATTGGTTGACCCTGATTCAAACCCTGCCCACCCTGCCTAGCACCGCCCCTTGGGAGCGGGAAACCGCTATCCAGCCTACGGCTTTAATCGCTGAAGTGCCGGTTTCACCCTTGCCGCCCCCAGCCACCCAAGCGGGAGTTTTAGGGGTGATTGCCTCCGGTGGGTTCGTAGCCTTTATCGTGCTGCTGCTGTTGGGGATATGGGGCTACACCCGGGTTTACGGCATCACCCCCACCAACGAAGCCTTTGTAAAAACCGGTGGAGTAGTGCGTAAACGCAAGCGGGTAATTCTGAACGGGGGCTGTGTGGTGCTGCCCGGTTTCCATGAGTTAACGCGGGTGCCGTTGCGAGAGCTGTCGATCGATGTGGAACGCACCGGCAAGCTAGCGGTGCGCACCCAGGATTACCTCAGGGCGGATATGCGGGTGACCTTTTATGTGTGCATCAATGCCTCAGAGGTGGATGTGCTGACCTCGGCGGCGCGGCTATCGAATAACGGCAAAATCACCCCCAACGATATCAAGAACGCCCTGGAAAAACGGGCGGATGACGGCATCCGGGCGGCGGCTAAAACCAAGACCCTGGCGGAGATTGACTCGGATAAACTGGGCTTTGCCCAAGAGGTGCTGAACCTGATTGAGCCGGATCTCAAAAAAGTGGGGCTGACCCTCAACAACATCGCCATTTCTGAAATTGAAGAAAGCGACACCTACGACACCAATAACTTCTTTGATGCTCAGGGAGTGCGACTGCGTACCGAGACCATTCAGCGCTCGATTCAGCAAAAGCGGGAAGTGGAGCTGGCAACTCGGGTGGCGATCGAGCAAAAGGAGCTGGATGCCGAGAAGCGATCGCTGACCATCACCAAGGATCAAGAAGACGCCAAGCTGGCCCAAAATTTGGAAATTGAATCTCTGAAGGCTGAGCGGGAGCGGGAAATCCAAGAAAAGCGCGATCGCGAAACCGCCACCGCCCAGCGCACCAAAATCCTCCAGGAAAAGGCCGTGGAAGAGGAGGAAATTCAGCGGCAGCTCAGCGTCCGTCAGGCCCAAATTGAGGCCGACATCGAACTAGAGGAGCGCCAAAAAGCCCTAAAAGTAGCCCAGGCCCTGCAGCGGGAAGAAGCGGATGTGGCGGAAGTTCAGCGTCAGAAAGCCGTGGATTCGGCCCAGTATCGGGCCTTGGTGGAAGTGGCCGAAGCGGAGAAAGAGTCGAAGGTAGCTCAGGAAGAAGCAGCGATCGCTGTGGCTGAGCGAGAGCGCGATCGCTTTGAGGCTGAAGCCGCCCGCGCCCAGGCCGAATCTGCCGTCCAAACGGCCACTGCCGTAGAACAGGCGGAACGAACCCAGCAGTTAGCCGTGATTGCCGCTGAGCGAGAGGCCCAAGAGCGTCGCATTGCCGATCAAAACGTGGTGGAAATTGACGTATTCCGCAAGCGCCGTCAGGCCGAAATTGCCCGCCAAACCGCTGAGCTAGAAGCCGAAGCCATCCGCACTTTGGCCGCAGCGGAACTCGACAAAGCCATGGCAGAGGCCCAGGGTACCGAAGCCCGCATCCAGGCCCGCAACGCCATCAGCGACGCCAATTTAACTGCCGATGTGATTGCACAAATTTGGCCCCAATTGGCCGATCGTCTCCCCGAAGTCCTGCAGGCCCTAGCTCCGCAACCGGGCGTGATCGGCGATGCCCGCATCTACTCTTTCCCTGGCGCAAATGGCGATGGCAACGGAGTTGGGGATATCAATAAAATGCTGCTCTCCACCAGTGGCCTGGCCTTAATCAACAGCCTGCTAGAGGAGGGCAAGCTGGGCATTGTGATTAGTCAGGTGAGTCAACTGATTCGCGGCGGCGGCACTGAGGCCACCCCCAGCGAACCCTCTTCAGTGACGATTGAAGAGGATGAAGCGCCTGAGCTTTAGGGCAAGCTATCCTGCACCACTGGCCCACTCTGCGGGAAGCGCACTAGACGCGCAGCCGCTTCTCGCAGAGTCGCTCTACATCCCCCAACCCCTGCTGCGCAGGTCCTCCAGCCTACTCCCAATTCTAGGAACGCAAAAGTCGTTCTATCGCTTTTCAGAAAAGGGGTTTGCGAGTTGCTTGTCCCCCAGAAGAGCCAATGTCGGAATTGGGGGCTGGCCCCCAAACCCCCTGATATGGGGGCCTAACTCCCCCAACCCCCCCGAAAGGGAGATGCGGGTCGGGTCGTGAATGCGCACGGTAAGACGACAGGGGCGAGGCTGGCAACAATCCCCAAGCGCACAGACGCCCATCTTTAGGAGAGGGGGGCCGTTGGGGGAGCCTGCCCAAAGGGCGTGAGGATGGCAGTGCGGGCTACAGGTGGCGGCGATCGCTCAAGATTTCGTAACCCGTCTCGGTGACCAGCACCGTATGCTCAAACTGGGCCGATAAAGAGCGGTCTACAGTGACCACGGTCCAGCGATCTCTGAGGGTGCGAGTGTGCTTCGACCCGGCATTCAGGATCGGCTCGATTGCCAGGGTCATGCCCGCCAGCAGTTTCACATTGGGCAACTGCTTGGTGCGGAAGTTAAACACCGACGGCGGTTCGTGCAAATTGCGCCCCACCCCGTGACCGGTGTAGTTTTCGACAATGCTGTAGCCATCGGCCTGGGCACAGTCTTCAATCGCCCCGGCAATGTCTAGCAGGGTATTCCCCGCCTTTACCTGTTCAATCCCCACATAGAGAGCCTTTTCGGCGGCATCCATCAATTTCTGGGCGGCAGCAGACACCTCACCCACCGCGATGGTGATGCAAGAGTCCCCATGGAAACCGTTGTAATAGGCCCCCGTATCCACCTTCAGCAAATCCCCTTTGCGAATGATCTGCCGCCGTCGGGGAATGCCGTGGACCACCTCATCATTGAGGCAGGCACAAATGCTGGCGGGAAAACCGTGATAGCCCTTGAAGCTGGGGGTTGCCCCCATTTCGCGGATGCGAGATTCGGCATAGGCATCTAAATCTGCGGTGGATTGGCCGGGTTCCGCCTGTTCCGCCACTTCTTTCAAGACCGTAGCCACAATTTTGCTGGCCTGACGCATGGTGGCAATTTCGCTCTCTGTTTTGAGTTCAACCCCCCGCACCCGTCGCGCCCTGCGCCGCGCTGGGGATGAAGTGCGATTGGGCAGCAACTGAGACAGAAAGTTCATACTAGAGGAAGGCCAACGTCATCACCCTCAGCAGTGTAGCCTGTTGCCACGACTGCGCCGTCAACCTTGGCCCAGACTCCGAACACCCTAGGGAAAAGGATGCCTCCCCATGCCGACTGCACCCATGGTTACCCAGCCCAAGTTTTGGCAAACCAGTCAATGGATTCTAGATCCGGTGGGCTACATGCAAACCCAGTTCAAGCGCTATGGCGACATTTTCCAGGCGTCGGTGGCTTGGAGCGGTAACAGTCCCTTCGTGTTTGTGAATGAGCCGAAGGCGGTGCAGTACATGCTCACCCACGATACCGGCAAGGACTTTACCGCCCCAGGGGAGCTAAACGCCATCTTGGAGCCGTTAATCGGTCGGCAGAACTTGATTTTGCTCAGCGGTCAGCAGCATCGACGACGGCGACAGTTGGTGATGCCGCCCTTCCACGGGGAACGGTTGAAAGCCTATGGCCAAACCATTCAGCAGATTACCGCAGCGGCGATCTCCCAATGGCCCGTGGATGAACGGCGCAATATTCGTCCGGTGATGCAAAAGATCACCATGCGGGTGATTTTGCAGGTGGTCTTTGGCCTCCACCAAGGGGAGCGCTACGAGCAACTGGAGCGACTGCTCAGCCTGCGTATGGAAATGACCGATACCCCACTGGCGTCGGTGATCATTTTCATGCCCTGGCTGCAGAAAGACTATGGGGCCTGGAGTCCCGGAGCCCGGATTCAGCGCTTGGCGGAGGAAACCGATACGCTACTGTTTGCCGAAATCAAAGAGCGACGGGCCAATCCTGACCCGGCTCGCATCGATATTCTCTCCCTACTACTGGCCGCTAAAGATGAGGACGGCAACGGCCTCAGCGATCAAGATTTGCGCGATGAGTTGATGACCCTGCTAGTGGCGGGCCATGAAACCACCGCCACGGCATTGACCTGGGCGATGTACTGGGTCAATGCTCTACCTGAGGTGAAGCAAACCCTGCTGGCAGAGCTGGATGCCCTCTCCGATCCATCTGATCTGTCTGAAGTGCTGCAGTTGCCCTACCTGAATGCGGTCTGCAATGAAACCCTGCGGATCTATCCGGTGGCGATGCTCACCTTCCCTCGACAACTGCAGGTGCCCTTAGAACTGTGCGGCCATCAGTTGGAACCTGGCATGTTGCTGATGGGCTGCATCTATCTGATCCATCACCGCGAAGATCTATATCCTGAACCAAGGCAGTTTCGACCCGAACGGTTCCTAGAACGGCAATATTCTCCCTACGAATTTCTGCCCTTCGGCGGTGGCGTGCGCCGCTGCGTGGGCTATGCTTTGGCCCAGTACGAGCTGAAGATTGCCCTGGCGACGATGCTCACCCAAGCAGACATGACCCTGATGAACAAGAGACCGATTCAACCGGCCCGGCGGGGCGTCACCCTCGGTCCCAACCAACCGGTTCAAATCAAGAAGGTCGGGGTGCGGGCTCGGGCAAAAACCTTGGTCGGCGTCTAACGATAAGTTTCCATGGCCCTATTTGCACTCCTCGTCCTACTAGCGATCGCCACCCTAATGTCGAACCTGGTGGATAGCATCCCTCATCTGTGGGAGTGGGGGTTGGCTTTACCGGCTTGGATCTGGTGGTTTGGTCTCGTGGCAACCTTTGCCTGCCTGGGCGGACGTTAGCACCGTTACACAGCAGTCATCTCAAAGAGATACGAATGGGCACCGGTCGGGTCCTCGATCATGGCAAAGAAGCCCGTCTCTGGGATGGATGTTTTGGGCACCACGATTTTGCCACCTAGGGACTCAGCCTTGTCGGCCCACTCACCCACTGACGGCACCGCAAAATAGTTCAGCCAGTGGGGCGGAGTCTGAGGAACGCCAGAGGGACGTTTGAGCAGACCGCCCACTTGCACGCCGTTGCTCTCGAAACTGGTGTATTCCGTGCCGTTCATCGCCATCGGGGCGGCAAACTGCCAGCCCAAAAGCGCCGAATAAAACGGCAGTAGAACAGCGGGATCATCCACCATTAGCTCCACCCAACAAATTTCCCCCAGACCGTTGCCAATCATATTCAGGGTTTCTTCGTCTTGGGCGGGCGTGAATAGGTGCAGGGCTGCTCCGGCGGGGTCGCTGATCACCGCGGTGCGACCCACCGAGGGAATATCAAAGGCTGGAACGCAGACGCTGCCTCCGAGCTGGGTAACGAGATCGCAGGCTTGATCCACATCTTCTACGACCACATAGGCTATCCAGTGGCTGGGGCCGGGAAAGTCCGCTTCTAAAGGTACCGGATTGGCAAAGCCGCCCCTATCGGTGGCGTAAAAGTCTGATGGCCCTTGGTCCGGGATGTCCATTTTGTCTAGCTTCCAGCCAAAGAGTTGCTGATAAAAGGCTGTGGCCTGATCAACGTCTTTGGTCATCAAACTCCACCAGCAAAAGCTGCCAACCTGATCCTTCAGAGCCATGAGGTTGCCCTCCTGAAATATTTTGTGGTTCTAATGTACTAGCAAAGCTGGGCAGTGTCCAGATCGTTTTCAAGTAGATGAAATCGTCTCTTCGATTTGGTGGCGATATCATAAAAGAAAACTGATATCACTTCTCCCATGATTCGTACGATTATTGGCCTGGAGCCCGAGGATAAGCAGTGGCTGGAGCAACAGGCTAAATTCCGCAAAACCAGCATCGCTAGCCTGATTCGCCAAGCCGTCAGGCGCATGCGACAAGAGGTGGAAATCGAAACGCCCGCCTTTGACACCCTCTTGGAACGCACTCAGGGGGTTTGGACTCAAGGCGATGGTCTCGCTTACCAGCAAGCGCTCCGTGAGGATTGGTGAATGCGCTGCTTACTGGACTCGGTGATAGTCATCGATCATCTGAATGGCATCCCAGCCGCAACTGAATATCTGCGATCGCAAGCAGGCCACTGTGCTATTTCAGTGATTACCCGAGCGGAAGTGTTGACCGGAGTGGATGAGCCACAGCTACCACTGATTACTCAATTCCTGCAACAGTTTCCGACCTTAACGATGACTGCCCCGATTGCAGACCTAGCAGCGACTTTGAGACGTCAGCATCGTTGGCGCTTACCCGATGCCATTCAAGCGGCCATGGCGCAGTTTCATCAGTTGCAACTGGTGACGCGCAATATCAGAGATTTTCCCCCAGAGCAGTATGCCTTTGTGGATGTGCCTTACCGCTTGGACTAATCTCAATTCCGCAAAGGTAAAACCCCTGGTTTAATCTATATTTTTTTACGCAAAAGTCGTTCTATCGCTTTTCAGAAAAGGGGTTTGCAAGTTGCCTGTCCCCCAGAAGAGCCAATCTCAGAATTGGTGGCTAGCCCCCAAACCCCCTGATATGGGGGCCTAACTCCCCCCAACCCCCCGAAAGGGAGATGCGGGTTGGGTCGTGAATGCGCACGGTAAGACGACAGGGGCGAGGCTGGCAACAATCCGTTCCTTTAGGGGGCCGATTTAGAGGTTTTCCCCTTGTAACGTAAGGCCAGGACCCTCTCTATACAAGTCTTGTGTAGAGTTCTGCCTAACGGATAGGGTTTAATGGGAGCAAAATGGTCCATTGCTCAGTACGGCTCCACCCATATCGCCCCCCAACCCATGCCTGCCTTAACGCTGCCCCAGCGGCTGAAGTTGATTGAGACCCTCTGTGCGCTGCCGCAGTTTGACAACCTTTGCTTTGCCCTCAACCCGCCCCCTGGGGTAATCCCTGCAGCCTCGATGAACCAAAGTAGTCGGGCTAAATCTCTGCTGGAATGGGTCGAGAGTCCTGGGGGCTGTGGGCTCTCGCCTTTTTTAGACACCTTAGAACTGGCCGCCCCAGGGGCCTTTGTGCTGGAGTCCTTTGCGGCGGAGCTGCCCGCCGCCAGTCGGGTCTTCCTCAGCTACAAACGCGGCGTAGCGCCCGACGAGCCCGTGGCCCTGGCCCTCTACGACGGCCTCAAAGCCCAGCACTCGCTCTTTATTGATCAATCCATGGCGGTGGGCACCAACTGGGTGGCGCAAATCAAGCAAGAGATCTTCCAGGCGGATGTGCTGCTGGTGCTGCTCTCAGCCGAATCTCTGCAGAGCGAAATGGTGCAGCAGGAGCTAGAGCTGGCCTGCCAGTCCCAAGCCCAGCGGCGGGGTTTGCCGCGCATCTTTCCAGTGCGGTTGGCCCACACGGCCCCCTTCCCCTACCCGCTCAATCAAGTGCTAGACCCGCTGCAGTGGGCCTTTTGGGAAGCCCCTGAAGATACCCAGCGGCTGATTGCAGAGCTGCAAAGTGCCCTAGCGGGACATCCCCTGCCCATTGATACCGAAGCGGCCAAGCAAAAGCTGCTGCAGCGCGCGATTCCACCGAAGCTGCAGCCCCCCACCCCCGTGGCCCAACCGCCCCTAGACCAGACCCCCCTGGCGATTCCCTTAGAGCCACCAGAAGGGTCGATGGATGCGGATTCAGCGTTTTATATTGGCCGGGCTGAGGATGAGATTGCCCTATCCGCTCTGCAGCGCAAGGGGGGCACGGTCACCATTCTGGGGCCGCGCCAAATGGGTAAAAGCTCGTTGCTGATTCGGGCGATTACCCAGGCCCGTCAGCAAAACAAGAAGGTGGTGTTTCTGGACTTTCAGCAGTTGGAAACCGCTGCCCTCACCGAAGACGACCTGTTCTATCGGCGCTTCTGTGAATGGATGACCGTGCGGCTACGTATGGCCAGCCAGGTGGACCATTACTGGCAGCAGTACAAATCCCTGGGGAATCCGCTGCGCTGCACCTACTACGTACAGGACTATCTGCTAGCGGAGGTGCCAGGCTCGATTTTTTTGGCCATGGATGAGGTGGACAAGCTGATTGCCGCCCCGTTTCGGGATGAGTTTTTCTCGATGCTGCGCAGTTGGCACAACGAGCGCGCCTTTGAGCCGGTGTGGAAGCAGTTGGACCTGGCCATGGTCACCTGCACCGAGCCCTATCAGCTGATCCAAGACCTGAACCAGTCCCCCTTTAATGTGGGCACCTCGATCACGCTGAAGGACTTTAACGATGAGGAAGTGGCAGAGCTCAATCGTCGCCACAATGGCGCTTTGGATGCCCAAGCCCTCACCCAACTGATGGACTGGCTAGGGGGCCACCCTTACCTGACCCGCAAGGCCCTGTATGAAGTAGCCAGTGGCGGCATGACTCTGACGGATCTGCTGGATGTGACCACGGTGGATCAGGGTCCCTTCGGCGGCCATTTGCGCTATCACCTGTTCCGTATGGACGACAAAGCATCCCTGGTGCAGGGGATGCTACAGGTGATTCGGTCTCAGACCTGCAGCGATGAACAGGTGCTGCGCCGCCTAGAGCGGGCGGGCCTGGTGCGGCGACAAGGGCGGCAGGTTGAGCCCCGCTGCCGCCTCTATGGTGAGTACTTCAAGGAGCACTTGCGTGAGTAACCCCGTCACTTTTACCACCAGCGGCACCGTCCAAGCCCAGGACGGCACTTACCTTACCCGCGCTGCGGATGAGGAACTGTTTCAACTCTGTCGTCAGGGAGAATACGCCTATATCCTCACTTCGCGGCAGATGGGCAAGTCGAGCCTGATGGTGGCGACGGCGGAGCGGCTGCAGGGGGAGGGCATTCAGACGGCGATTGCCGATCTACAGCGGCTGGGGGCACAAACCACGGATGCTAACAGTTGGTACCTGGGGGTGCTGACGGTGTTGGCCCGGAAGCTGCGGATCTTGCCCGAGTTGATGACCTGGTGGGAGGAGAACTCGGGCTTGGGGGCGGCACAGCGGTTTTTGCAGTTTATTGAAGACCTGGTGCTGCCTCGGGTGGGGTCGCGGCTGGTGGTGTTTATCGATGAAATCGACAGCACCCTCAGCCTGGACTTCACCGACGACTTTTTTATTGCGCTGCGCTACTGCTTTACGGCGCGGGCGGAGAATCCAGACTTTCGCAAGCTGTCGTTTGTGTTGATTGGGGTGGCGACACCCAGCGAGCTGATCCGCGACCAAAAGCGAACGCCGTTTAATATCGGCACGCTGGTGGAGCTGCGGGACTTTGATGAAGACGAGGCGATGCCTTTGGCGGCAGGGTTGGGGTTGCCAGAGAACGAGGCGCGGCAGGTATTGCGCTGGGTGTTGGCTTGGACGGGAGGGCACCCCTATCTGACCCAGCGGGTTTGCGGGGCGGTGTTGCAGCAGAACCGTCAGGACTGGGATGAGGATGCAGTGGCGGTACTGATTGGGCAGTTGTTTTTGGGGGAGCAGCGGGAGCAGGACAACAATCTGCAGTTTGTGCAGAGCATGCTGACGGGGCGGGCTCCTGAGCAAAACGTGCTGGGGGTGTTGAGCACTTATCGAGAGATTCGGCGGGACCGGCAGGCGATCTATGACGAAGACCATTCGATGTTGAAGGCGCACCTGAAGTTATCGGGGGTGGTGAAGCGGGTGGGGTCGGTGTTGCATGTGCGGAATGGGATTTATTGGGAGGTTTTTGGGCTGGGGTGGGTTAAGGAGCAGTGGCCGGAGAATTGGTGGCAGCGGTTGAAACCGGCGATGCCATTGATTGCGACGTTTGGGGCCATATCGGTAGCAATGGGAATTTTGACTTGGACTTCAGTCGCAGCAAGGAATCTAGCACTCGAAGCACTTGAGTTGGCGAAGACTGAGGAACAGCGGGCAGATGATGAGGCTCGGCGAGCGGAAACGGCTTTAGCGGATGCAGAAGATGCTCGATCAGATGCAGAGTCAGCCCGAGATGACGCAGAAGAAAAAGCAGCGGCAGAAGCAGTGGCCAGACAGGATGCAGAAGATGCTCAACAAGAGGCGGATGAGCAACGACTAGCGGCAGAGGATGCCAGCGCAGATGCGGACGAGCAGCGGGATATTGCGCAACAGCAGCGCCAATCAGCAGAGGAAAATGCTGTCTTAGCCCAGCAGCAAACGACAATTGCCCAAACACAAACCCGAATTGCCCAAAATGCGACTCAACAGGCGGAGGCAAACGCCCTAAATGCAAGCATCCAAGCAGAAAGCTTGCGAGTCGAAAACCTGATGGCCTCAGAGTTAAACTTTAGGGCTTGGATAAATGCCCTGGCTCTAGGACGAGAGATACAGACGCTGGATGCTGGCCCGCTCACCACCACTATTGCTTCCACCAAAGAAAACACAAAACTTACTCAGAACAACCCTCCAAACCAAACCAATAGTCTTCGCTCTGAAATCAGACTTCAGGCAATCTCTGTATTAAGGGAAATCTATCACTACCCAGGCTATTTACACCGTCGTACTCTTGAAGGGCATACATCTACTGTCAGGAGCGTAAGTTTTTCTCCTAATGGTCAGACAATTGCCAGTGCCGGTGACGATGGCACAGTTAGGCTCTGGGGCCGGCAGGGCAAGGAACTGCAAATCTTCGAAGGTCATGAGGATGCGGTCTTGAGTGTAAGTTTTTCCCCTGACGGTCACATCCTCGCCAGCGCCAGTGGAGATGGCACCATAAAGCTTTGGGACCTACAGGGCCGCGAATTGCGAACTATTGAAGGACGCACGTTTTGGGTCTGGAGTGTGAGTTTTTCCCCTGACGGTCAGACTCTTGCCAGTGCCGGTGAAGATGGCGCTATCAGGCTTTGGGACTTACAGGGCCGCGAACTGCAAATCTTCGATGGTCATGAGGATACGGTATTCAGAGTGAGTTTTTCCCCCGAAGGCCAGA
>JBHJIP010000044.1:0-45074 GCA_050043365.1 Leptolyngbyaceae cyanobacterium | reverse complement strand
ACTGTATTTGTTTGAGTTTTATCTTGATGGTCATGTATATTTTTTTTTTTTTTATGATACCGCGACCCCCGAGATTTACCCCCTTTCCCCTCCCGGCGCTCTTCCGGTCTTAAGTCTGAACCGGTTAGGGGTGCTCAAATTTGCCTCTCTTTCTCCGCAAATCGGACCTAACATTAAGGCATTTTCAACGGCGAATCAGGGCTCGTGGGGCTTTCCCTATAATCTCTCTGGGTTAAGACAGACGGACCGGCATCGAAAATTGGGGCGATCAAGGCATTGATTCAGGCATTGAGGGAAACTGTGCGGATTCCACTGGACTACTACCGAATTTTGGGGTTGCCGATTCAGGCTACGGCGGAGCAGTTGAGTCAGGCCCATCGCGATCGCACCCTGCAGTTGCCCCGGCGGGAGTATTCCGAAGTGGCGATCGAGGCCCGCAAAGCCCTGATCGATGAGGCATACACGGTGTTAGCCGATGGTGAGCAGCGGCAAGCCTACGATGCTCAGTTTTTGGCTCGGGCCTATGCACCCGTGGAAACGGTTCTGGAAGACGCGACGCCCACTGGCTCTGAGACCAGTGCTGGAGAAGCGGCGTTGCGATCGCTCGCCACTGACACGGAACAGGGCAAGGGTGAGCCTGTTGATGCCAGCACCACCTATACCCCAACCATCGAAATCGAAGGGAAACAGCTCACCGGTGCCCTACTGGTGCTACTGGAACTGGGAGAATACGAGCTGGTGATCCGCTTGGGGCGTCCCTATCTCACCAGCGGCAGTCAGCCCCTTCAAGATGGCCGCTTTGGCGATCCCAAACGGGTGATTGGCGATATCGTCCTGACTTTGGCCTTGTCTTGTTTAGAGCTAGGTCGGGAGCAATGGCAACAGCACCAGTACGAAAACGCGGCTGAGTCTTTAGAGACGGGTCAAGAACTGCTGCTTCGAGAGAATGTCTTTCCGGCAATTCGGGCTGAACTCAAGTCTGATTTGTACAAGCTTCGTCCTTATCGCGTCTTAGAGCTGGTGGCGCGGCCCATGGAGCAAACGGCAGGACGCCGCCAGGGCATCAAGCTCCTGAAGGCGATGCTGCAGGATCGTAACGGCATTGATGGGGCTGAGGATGATCTCTCGGGTCTCAGTACCGATGACTTTTTGCGGTTTATTCAGCAACTCCGCAGCTACCTCACCGCTGGTGAGCAGCAAGAGATTTTTGAGGGCGAGGCCCGCCGCCCCTCTGCAGTGGCGATCTATCTCGCTGTTTACGCGCTGCTGGCCCGAGGCTTTGCCTTCCATCAACCGGCTCTAGTGCGTCGGGCAAAACAGCTTTTGACGCGGGTCGGCAGTCAACAAGATGTGCATTTGGAGCAGTCAGTGTGTGCGCTGCTTCTAGGACAAACAGAAGAAGCCAGTCGCGCCCTAGAACGCAGTCAAGAGTACGAGCCCCTAGCCTTTATTCGGGAGCATTCTCAAGCTTCTCAGGACTTGTTACCCGGTTTGTGCTTGTACGCTGAGCGGTGGTTACGGGAGGAGGTGTTTCCGCATTTTCGGGATTTGGCCCAGCAGCAGACCACCCTAAAGGAGTATTTCGCGGATCAGCAGGTGCAAGCCTATCTCGAAGCCATGCCTGCCATGGCCACCCGGTCAGATGGGGCGGCCAGTAAAGCTGGAGCCGTAGGGGGATCATCCGCTACGTTCGCCGCCACCGGGACTGGGCTTTTGTCTACGCCCCCTTCTGAAGGCACCCCCTGGCAACCCTTGACCACCAATGGCGTCGGTCCATCTGGCTTTACAGGCAGTGGGGCCGGGCGTATGGAGGAGGTGGTTGCCCCTGGTCCAACGGTGGCTGAGCGCGTTTCCCAGTTATCGCCGGATGGAAAGCTGAGCGGCAGCCAACCTCTTCCGGCACCCTCTCAAGCTGCGTCCAGATCGCCTGCAACTGCCCCAATCGGCCCCAGCATGTCTCGCCGTGCAGGGCGATCGCCCCGCTGGGGCCGCCTCACCCTAGTCGCGATTTTGGGGTTGTTTAGCGTAGGGTTGCTGGGGGTCTTAGCAATTCGCAGCTTACGGGGGTTAGCATCTGCACTCGGGGGTCCCAAACTAGACCAACCTGCCTTAGATGTTCAGTTAGACGCCCCCCCCGTAGACATTCCCACTGCACCAGAGCCTGCGGCTGAAATTGGCGTACAGGACATGGCTGAGCGGGCCATTGATACTTGGCTAGCAGCTAAACGTGAAGCCCTAGGTGAAGATCACAACATTGACGGTTTGAACACCATCCTGATTGACCCAGCTTTAAACCAATGGCGAAATCGCGCTCAGAGCGGGGTTCAAGAAAATTGGTATTGGGACTATAACCATTCAGTAGAAATTCTGAAGGTAGAACCGGAAGACCCCGCTGCAGATACGTTAACTGTTGATGCTGAGGTGACTGAGCAGGCTAACTTTTACGAGTTGGGGGTTCGTAACCTCGGAGCCTCCTACGATGAGACCCTAACCATGCGCTACGAACTGGTTCGCCAAGACGGCAATTGGCGCATCAGAACAATGGATAAACTCGACTAAGAGTGTTCCAACGAATTACCTGTCCCAACACCCGTCAAGGATTGATTCGTCCCCAATTAGCCCGCGATTCATCTGTGGGCGGGTGGCAAGGCTGACCCAGCTCCATCGAGTTGAGGTTGTTTGAGGGCCAGATGACCAGTTGGGGCATCATGGGTTATCTTAGGCGACTGTACGTTAACGGTAGGGTGGCTTGTGTAGGTCTGTGATGGCCTTTCCAGCAAAATGCCTGAAACCGTGGTTTGATAAATTGTGCTGGCTCAACCCCTTGAGGATATGCAAGTTGACAGTCCTCCGGTCGAATCAAGACCGCTGCTTTTGGAAACCCTCTCTGAACCCAACCTGCCCACGCCAGCTTGTCCCCGCCGTACCCAGGTGGACCTAGATTTGCTTTTGTTGGCCATTGAAGCTCTCGATATTGGTGGCTCTCAGGCCATGCTGGTTGCCGCTGACCAGCTCTCCCTGAAAACGGTCGTGAAGGGGCGAGTGCAGCTCTGGCGATTGCGCAGCACAAACCCGATGCGCCGCTATAGCCAACGTCGCCCGATGACCTTACCGGAGGCCAAGGCGCTGACGTTGGTCATCTGTCATCTGTCCAAGCAACTAACCGTCTTAATTCGGCAGCTTTTACTGGGGTATCAACAGCTCAGCGATCGCCAACTGCCCCTAGACCATCACTTCCGCCTTGCCGATTACCTGAAGCGCTTCCGCAGTCATTTTCGGGCCCGGATGAATGCCCGTCGGGCTGGGGTGATCGCCTATCAAACCGATGAGAAGCTGAACGAACTGGCGATCGACCTTTTGACGCGGCTGTTATTTTGCACAGGTACCCATGGCCCCCAACGATTGTGGATCAGTTTGTTTGATGGGGAAGTGGTATGACCATTAAGCGACAGTACACCCTACCTAACTGCAACTTGATTTTGGAAGGCATGTCTGGCGAAGACATCAATAATCTCGCCGCGCCAATGACCATCCTGTTAAATGCAGAATGCCAATTTCCGGGCATCTCGACGCCTTTAGTGGGCGGGCGTGATTTTTTAGAAGGGCTAATTCAAGCGGTTAACCCCTATGCTCAGTCCTTACTGAGTGGTGTGACCGCAACGCGCGCTACAGAAGCTGTCCATGGCGTTAGTCTTATCCCTGAGGAACAGGGATATTACCATCGTCTTGCCCTAGCGGCTCCAGACAAAGCCGATGAGAATTCCCCGAGCTCGATCAAGTTAACGAATGTTCAACTGTTTGACCTGATGGAAGCGGTTGATCAGCTCTTAGCCGACGCTCAAACCCTGCCGGACCTGACCCTATCCCTGTCGCCGCTGGCCCGTCGAGATATCAGATCACAGACACCTTTAGCACAGCAGGCGGCTCCCATCGCTCTAGGGACCTCTGGCTTGGCCGCAGCGGCGGCTCTGGTATTCTTCTTGCCGGTACCCAATTTAGAGCCCATTCGGATTGAGGAAGAACGTCCGACTCAAACAGAAGCCTCTACGCCCACGACCTCAAGCTCTGCGCCTGCAGGCGATGCAAATCCTGAGCCTACGAATTTCGAGATCAGTGATGAAGCCCTAGCCGCCTCCCGGACCTTGGCCCGTCTGAATGCGGCACCCGAGATCACGGATAATGACACGTTGACCCAGTTACAAGACACCCTGGTAGAGACCCTAGAAGCGGATTGGGTGGCCCCAGACAGTCTGGAAACCCCATTAACCTACCGGGTTGCCGTTTCCGAAGCGGGGGACCTCTTAGGCTACCGCCACGAGGATGCTATCTCTGGGGAAAATGCAGAACAGACTCCATTGCCGGAATTGGTCTATACCCTGATCGATATTGAGGAAGCAGTGGAAGAACCGGTGGCTCAATTTGAAGTGATTCTCGACCCAGATGGCTCGGTAACGGTGGAGCCTGCGGAGGAAGCAAACCAGTAGCTGAGCACCTAGGTTTCAATACTGTTCTGGGTGGCAGAGGATCCCAGCGTGGTGCAGGGGAGCATAAGGCGCAGTGGGAGCTAGAAGCTGTTGGCGGACTTAACCGCTAAGCCTTGGTAAAAATACACTCCTACTTTGGGTAAGCCTGGGCTGTAAAACGTTTCTATTCGCTCCAGGGGCAGGTGGCGATTCACGATGTCGGCAATGGGGCGATTGAGGTGGCACCCATCGGCAATTCGCTTTTGCAGGGGCGTGAGGCGATTTTGCCAGGTTTGTAGGGCTGGGTCAGGGCTAAGGCCATGCTCAATAAAGAGAAACTTGCCGCTGGGTTTTAGCACTCGCCGCACCTCCTTGAGGGCTTGGTCTAAATTCTCGATGCTGCACAGGGTCCAGGTACTGACCACCCAGTCAAAGGTTTGATCAGGCAGGGTGAGTGATTCTCCTCGAAGTGGGTAGCTCTCAACCGTCAATGGGCTTGCGGCAATGCGATCGCGCGCCAAAGCCACCATGCCAGGGTTAGGGTCAATCACTGTTAGGGCTTCCACCGCATCGGGGTAGTGGGCCAGATTCAGTCCTGTGCCAAATCCCAGCTCCAAAACGTGCCCGGACACCTCCGCTAAGAGCTGCTGCCGGTATTGGGTAAAGGGCTCTCCTGCCATTGTCCAATCCAGCAAACGTGGAAACGCCCAGTTGCCATACCATCCCATTTTGGTGTCTGACCTCAATTGCCCTGCCCGTAAGGTACACCACCTGAACTAGCGATGACCCAGTGGGGTATCAAGCGGGTATGGTGGATCTGGCGATTTTTAAGGATGGACCGGTGGCGGCAACCTTTTTTGACAGTGATACGGGTTTACAGTCGGCCCTGAACCAAGTGCTAGAAGCCACTTGGGCCGAATTCCCGAAGCTTGCCAAGAATCAAATTGCGGTTACTTGGTTGGTCTACGACCCACCGTTTCCGATCAATACCGGTGGCGCTATCAGTGCAAACGAGTTTTGGCAGCACCGCCCGCGCTGCGGCGGTTATCGCGGGGTGGAGTGCATTTACCCCGCTAGCGTGGTGAAGCTGTTTTATCTGGTGGCGGTACAGGAATGGCTAGAGCGGGGCATGATCCAACCTTCTGCTGAGCTAGAGCGGGCCACCCGCGACATGATTGTTGACTCTAGCAACGATGCGACGGGGCTGGTGCTGGATATCTTGACGGGGACCACCAGCGGCCCAGAGCTGCCCCCTGGCCCCTTTGAAACCTGGCAGCAGCAGCGCAACTTAGTGAACCGCTATTGTGAATCGCTGCAGTGGCCGGAATTAGAGACCATCAACGTTAACCAAAAGACTTGGTGTGATGGTCCCTATGGGCGGGAGCGGACCTTTCTCGGAGAAACCTTTGAAAATCGCAACCAGCTCACCACAGAGGCCACGGCGCGACTGCTCCACAGCATTATTGGCGGCGTATCGGTCTCAGGCCCGCGATCGCAAGCCATGATGGCCTTGATGCAGCGCAGCTTGGACCCCAAGGCGTTAGCGGCTGATCCAGAAAATCAAGTTACCGGCTTCTTGGGGGCCGGACTACCGACTTCAACAAAGCTCTGGTCTAAGGCAGGGTTAACCAGTAAGGTCCGCCACGATGCCGCCTATATTGAGCTGCCGGAGCAGTCCCCCTATCTCTTGGTGGTCTTTACCGAAGGCACCTATGCTAGCCAGAGCGAAGCCATCCTCCCCTTTATCTCGACTCAAATTGTGGAGCAGATGGCGGCAGTCGGTGCGTCGTAAAAGATGGTCTTTGAAACGAAGACCGGTCAGGTACTTGTGCCCGACCGGTCTTCATTGTGAAACCCATGGTTAATGGCTTTAAAAGGGGAAATTGGCTTGGCAGGTTGCCAGAATTTGCTGATCCGTTTCACTGAGGGTATCGATGGCGTGGAAGCCTTCTGGAACGACTGCAGGGACTGCCCCGGTTGCCGCAACCGCTCCATTGATAGCTAAAGCCACTTCGTAGGGGTAGGCCACCTGGTCATAGCTATTGACGATGGTCAAATCTAAGCTGTTAGCCGTTACCGGCCCGTAAAAACAGTCAAAGGACGAAGAGGGCATATAAAAGGCCCCCACCGCTTGTCCTGCTTGGACGGTCATCACCATGTAGGTTGCGCCCACCTGCTGGGGTTGGGGGGATTCGCCGTAGAGGTAAACACCCTCTTCTAAAGCTGCGGTTTCAGGGGCAGCGGAGGCGATCGCCTGTTCTGAAGTCAGCGGCAGGGCACTGGCCAACAACCCTAGACTCAGAGCCAGAATCACTAAAGGACGCTTCACGAATGCTGATAACAGCGCCCAGGAGAACCGAGGAGTAGAACTCTGAGCCAAGGATGCGAAGGTCATGATAGATGGCAGAAGTGGCGACGTTATTTAATATCAATCCTGACCGCCGATTTTCCAGTGACAGCGTGGAATTACCCAAATGATTTTGCTCCGGAATCTTTGTGACTTGGGTCATAAGGTGGGGTAAACGGAGCAATCCCAAAGCGGTGGACACCCCGCTCCATATCACCTCTGGGGGGATTGAGTATCCATCCAGGCCTCAAGGCATGGACAGATGATTACCCTGATCCCAAACGGAAATATTCCGATCAAGGTGAATCCAACATTCAAGTCAAAGCGCAACAGGCTTTAAAGATTCCACAGAATGCGTCTACCTCTAAAAGCGATCGCGGAGAAATTTCGCAACAATCCTTGAAGAGATTAGGGTTTCATTGCGATTAGCTATGGATAGCGGCTTTAATCCTCGGTCTTCCCAAAACGCAATCCTTGACATAATCAAGGCTGAGGAAATGTCGTGCAAACAATGAACTAACCCTGAAATACAGAGGAGAGTTACCAGGGATCGACTCAAACACGCTTGATTACATTAGGTAGTAATACTCATTGTTTTTTAATAAAGCTCTATATGTTAGCGGACGCCGACAAACCTGATGGGGTTTAAACCGATGGCGTTCATCCCTCCTATACAATGATTCTATTAAAGTAAGTTTTTCGATATTTCCCCCTTTAATAACCCATGTCATTCTCTGTAAGTGATGCAACTTTTGATGCTGAGGTGTTCGGATCCCAGATCCCGGTGCTGGTCCACTTTTGGGCACCATGGTGTGGCCTCTGTCGGATGATTGAGCCGCTGCTTGAAACCTTCCAAAATGAATGGACGGGGCAGGTTCAGTTGATAGACATTAATGCGGATGAGAACTTGAAGCTGGCTAATCAGTTTCGACTCACCACATTGCCGACGCTGATGTTGTTTGAAAATGGAACCCTACGTCAGCGGTTAGATAGCTTTCGAGGTAAGGACGATCTGCGGGTGGCCTTGGATGGGTTTATGCAAACCCAGCAGTTGAGCGGTCATCGCCGCCGTCAGGGTCGCATCATTACCTATCGCGGTTGAGCTTAGGCACAATTGCCCTCAGGACAAGTAGCCGGTGACCAAAAGGTCAGGGCCGTGGGTGTGCCATTGCATCTGCTTGAGGGCGCTCGCGCTATCCATTTTCTCAAGCCCCAACTCACCGACCGGCGAAGGGGCTTGTGCACCGCCAATGATTTTGGGGGCGATAAAGGCCCAAACCTTTTGGACACAGTTTTGAGCGATCGCAGCAGCGGCTAACTGGCCGCCGCATTCCCATAGCGTTGCCAAGTGGCCGCGATCGTACAGGTTAGCCATTACAGTCTCAGGCGTTAGAGAGTCTAGGAGCACCACCTCTACGCCTTGTTTTTCGAGATGCTTCTGCATCTGAGCATCCCTTTGAGGGCCACAGAAGATAACCGTGGCCGCCTCTGTCGGATCCCATAGGTGGGCCGCTTTAGGTAAATTCAATTGCCGACTCATCACGACCCGTAGAGGGCTGTGGGCGCTCTGCCCATGGGAGGTCAAATGGGGATTGTCTTGGCGTACGGTATTTCCTCCGACAATGACTGCATCACATTGACTGCGTAACCGGTGAACGGCTTGTCTAGCAGCAGGTCCAGTCACCCAGGCGCTATGGCCTGTGCGGGAGGCAATTATGCCATCTAGGGTCATGGCGTATTTCAAAATGCCAAAGGGGCGTTGCTGTTGGATGCGATGGCAAAAGGCTTCGTTGAGCTGCTGGCAGCGCTCTGATTCGACCCCGACGGTGACCTCAACCTGGTTTTGGCGCAATCGCTCGATACCACCGCCCGAGACCCTAGGATCTGGATCAACCATGCCCACCACCACCCGCCGGATGCCTGCGGCCAAAATCGCTTCGGTGCAGGGGGGGGTCCGACCGGTGTGATTGCAGTGCTCTAAATTAACGTAGAGGGTGGCCCCTTCAGCGGCACTTCCAGCCTGTCGTAGGGCGAAGACCTCGGCATGAGGTTGCCCCGCTCCAGGATGATAGCCCCGGCCAATCACTTGGCCGTCTTTGACAATCACGGATCCGACCAAGGGGTTAGGGGCGGTTTGCCCAGCCGCTTGCTCTGCCAGGATGAGGCACTGCTGCATAAAGGCGCAATCGCGCTCAGAGGAATCAGGCAAGGTTAGGCTCCAAACGACGTGTAGTTTAAACCGGGAAATTCCGGTAGATAAAGGATATAGAATTCAGGATTCAGAAGTCAGCCCTTAAGGGACTACTTTTGCCCTTTAAAAATGGGAGAAACTCAGGGGGCGTCATCAACACTGGATGAAAGCCTTGCTGGGTAAGCACTACCGCGCCCGTTTCTGTACTATTGCTGGGGGCTGAAACTGTTGCACCACAAGGATCCTAGTTTTAATTGGTGACGGCCCCTAGTTGTCTCGTAATGGCGGCAATCAGTTCCTTCAAGGGCTGATTTAATTGAGTGTCTAAGGCGGTGGTGTAGCGTGCTGCCGAGGTGAAGAGACTCACGGTCTTGGTCAATACAGTGGCCACTATTTGGCGGGGTGTTGTGGATAAAAGATACCGCAACCGGAAGTCGGAATTGGGGGCTGGCCCCCAAACCCCCTAATATGGGGGCCTAACTCCCCCAAACCCCCCGAAAGGGAATGCGGTTTGGGTCGTGAATGCGCACGGTAAGACGTCAGGGGCGAGGGCAGACGACAGCCCTTAAAGGACAAAATTGCTCTTATTAATGGCGACAATCAGTTCCTTTAGGGGCCGAGTCAAGTACTAACTCCTGGCTCCTGAATTCTCCCTTTAATACCTAGGGACTGAGGCATCCACCTTGAGTGAGTAGGCGTCAATGCCCCCGACCACATTTTTGACTTGGGTAAACCCCTGACCCGCCAGCCACTGGCACATTTGAGCTGAGCGCATGCCGTGGTGACAGAGGACGATGGTTTCTTGATCCGCCTCAAATTGACTATGGATTTGTGCTTGCCAATCCGCAAACTGACTCAACGGCAGATTGGTAAACCCGGCGATCTCTGCCATGGCCAGCTCTTGCGGCTCCCGCACATCGATCAACTGCACGCTTTCTGATGCGGTGGCCATGGTCTCTGCGAGGGCTTGAACGTCAATCTCTTGAAAGGGCGGTGGGGATGCCATGGGGTGATTTGAGTGGGGGGTGTGAAAAATACTATCGCAACGACCGAACGCAGGCCTGCATTACCAGCGGCTGGCAATGGGCATGCGCCAACCGGTGCCGAAGGCGCGATCGGTGACCTTTAAGACCGGTGGGGCCTGACGACGCTTAAACTCGGCCCGCGACACCAAGCGAATCACCCGCTCCACGATTTGGGCGTCGTGCCCTGCGGCCAGCATATCGGCCACGGATTCATGGTGTTGCACCAGCCGCTCCAAGATGTCATCCAAGATTTCGTAGCTGGGGAGGGAATCTTGATCGACTTGACCTGGTTTCAACTCAGCGCTGGGGGGTTTGGTGAGGATGTGGCTGGGGATGATTTCAGTGGCGGTTGGGGTGGCTGGGGGGATGGGGAGCCAGGGGGATGGGCCTTGCTGCTTTGCAAGCTGATCATTCAGCCAGTGGCACAGCTCATAGACGCGGGTTTTGGGTAGGTCGGCGATCACAGCGAGGCCGCCATTCATGTCGCCGTAGAGGGTGCAGTAGCCCACGGCCATTTCGGACTTGTTGCCTGTGGAGAGGAGCAAATGACCAAACTTATTGGCGATCGCCATCAGCAAATTGCCGCGAATTCGCGATTGGATATTCTCTTCTGCCACCCCAAAGTCGGTGTCGGCAAACAGGGCTTCTAGGGTGTGGTCGTAGCCGCTCATCAGCTCCCCGATCGCTAGGGTCGTCTGGTGAATGCCGAGATTCTCAGCCAGAACTTTGGCATCACCGACGGAATGGTCCGAGCTGTAGGGGGAGGGCATCAAGACGCCGAGCACCTGTTTGGGACCGAGGGCGGCAGCGGCGATCGCCGCCACAAGCGCCGAATCAATCCCTCCACTCAGGCCAATCACCGCTTTGCTAAAACCGCATTTGCGGGCGTAGTCCTGGACCCCGAGTACGAGGGCTGACCAGATCTCGCCATTGGTATCGGTGATGGGGGGTGCCAGGGTGCCAGGGTACAGATCCTTCGCTTGGGGATCATAGGTGAGGCAAAGGGTATCGGTTTGGAAGGATTGGGCCCGACCGACCAAGGTACCGCTGGCGTCGAAAGCGAGACTGCCCCCATCAAAAATCAAATCGTCATTGGCCCCCGCCTGGTTGGCATAGAGAATTGGCACCTGAAAGCGGGCGGCGCTATGGCTGAGCATCGCCTCACGGGTGCGCTGTTTATTCAGGGAGTAAGGAGAGGCCGAGAGGTTGACGATTAGATCTGCCCCCGCCGCTTTGAGGCTGGCAATAGGGTTGTTAGGGTAATTGCGCTGACCCCAAAATTCTTCATCGTTCCAGAGGTCTTCGCAGATGGTGACGCCCAGGTGCAGGGTCGTGCCGTCGCCCGTGGCCAGCTCAAAATGGTTGACCTGTTCCCCTGGTTCAAAGTAGCGGTCTTCGTCAAACACGTCGTAGGTGGGCAGCAGTTGCTTATGGAAAATCCGCTGCACTTTACCGTCATCTAGCAGGGCCATGCTGTTGAACAAAGGCTTGCCACCGCGATCGCCCGCCGTCGGATTGGGTTCCACAAAGCCGACGAGTACGGCAACGGTTTCGGGCAGTTGGCTGGCCAGATCTGTAAGCGTGGTGCCCATCGCCTGGATGAAACCGGGACGCAGCAGCAAGTCGCGGGGGGGATAGCCACAAAGGGAAAGTTCTGGGGTGAGAACTAATCGGACACCCTGATCGGCAGCTTGGTGGGCGGCAGCGAGGATTTGTTGGGCGTTATTGGCGAGATCGCCAATGATGGGGTTGAGTTGGGCGATCGTAATTTTCATGATTGATATCCGTCTTGGAAAACAGTTGAAGCACTAATTCTTCTTTAGTCGGACTTCAATAAGATAGGCAAACGGATGATTTTGATGTGGAGTTTTCCTGATTTCAAAATCATCAATATCCTTAATCAGCTCACCTAATTTCTTGTAGCCATATGTTCTAGGATCAAAAGAAGAAGAAAGTTTATTTAGTTGTCCACCTAAAAGGCCAAGTTCAGCCCATCCGTCATCACCAGCCACAGCTCCATGAGCATCTTTCAAAAGTCGAATTATCTTTTTGCTTATTTTTGTTCCTGTCTTCTTTGTTTGAGTATCAGAGTTTTCAGGAATGAGGTTCTCTAGGTGAATGAATTTGTCACAAGCACTAACAAAAGGTTCTGGCGTTTTCTTTTCTCCAAACCCATATACTTTTAAGCCAGATTCTCTTATTCTCGAAGCAAGTCTAGTAAAATCGCTATCACTGGACACAATGCAAAACCCATCAAAGTTGCTTGTGTACAAGAGATCCATTGCATCAATAATTAAGGCGCTATCTGTAGCATTCTTACCTGAAGTAAAGGCAAACTGTTGAATTGGTTGTATCGAGAATTGGTTTAGAACTTCTTTCCAGCCACTCAGTTGATTGTTCGTCCAATCGCCATACACTCGTTTGACATATGCTGTTCCATATCTTGAAACTTCTTTCAGCAGAGGTTCTATAAATCGAGAGCTGATATTATCCCCATCAATTAGAGCAGCCAATCTTTGCGTCGAAGGCTCATTATTGATAGCCATTGAAATTTCCTTTCCAGTCAGGAATTAAGTTGGCGAATAGAACCTGATATACGGACAAATCAACCTTGGTTAGATAAACACCATGGGTTTATCTTTCAGCGGCTCAAACGCCTTGGCATCAAAGCGATAAAGACTGGCCGGACGGCCTGCGCCACGAGACGTTTTCTTGCCGGTGTCTTCCAAAAATCCCAACTTCAATAAGCGGGCACGAAAGTTGGAATAATCGGCAAAATCTTCCCCCAGCACCGTCACATAGAGCTGATAAAGATCCCCCAGGGTGAAGACCTCCGGCAACACATCAAAGGCAACCGGGCTGTATTCCAGCTTGTTCTTAAGCCGTTGATAGCCATAGTTGAGAATTTCGTTATGGTCAAAGGCCAAGCGCGGCACCCGACTGAGGGGATACCAGGCAATGCCGCTGACCCCATCGGCAATCAGCTCCGCTTCGGCAAAGCGCACCAGGGCAAAGTAACTCACCGAGAGATAGCGCACCCCGTAGACCTCCTCCGCTTCGCGAGGGTCGCGGTTGGGGCCACCGAAGGTATAGAGCTGCTCTAGGTAAAGGTTATGGACCCGAATTTTTTCTGACAGCACCCGGTAAGCCGCATCTTCTAAAGAATTGCCCTGGCGCACCAGGGTCCCCGGTAAGCTCCAGTAGCCCGCAAAGGGGTCATCATTACGCATCACCAACAGCACCAACAGCCGATTTTGCTGGGTATCTACCGAAAAAATGCCGTTATCGCCCCCCACCTTGAAATCCGCAAGGGCGTTGTCCTTCAATGTGTCGGCAGCGTTTTTCTGGAGCTTCCCAGGCATGGATAAAGTTTTTTTTGATCAATGTAGGTCCGAACTGCCCTGGGCAGCGCATCCGTATCGTCCGTTTGTCGGTAATAGCTCGATGATAGGTTGAACTGTAAGGGGATAGCGGCGATCGCAACGCGCCCCCCCTGCTGTTTTACCTCCATCAAATCATCCTCTGAGAGGTCATAGCCAGGGCGAGGAATCACCAGAACGTTGACTTTTTGTAGCAGCTCCTGGGATCGGTACCAACGGGGCAGTTGCTGAATTAAATCGGCCCCGACCACCAAAGTGAACTCTGCTGTGGGCCAGCGCCGACGGGCCTGCTCAGCGCTTTTTATGGCGCGGCTGGAACGCAGCTCAGGATAGAGGGCGATCGCTCCTAATGGAGCCGGGATATCCCCAATCATCAACCGCAGCATTGCCGAGCGATCGCCCAAGGGGCTCTGGTGGGTCTTAAACGGATTGTCCGACGCACAGACAGCCACATGGTCGAACTGAGTGGCCAACCATCGCAGAATTTCGCAATGGCCCCGATGGGGCGGATCAGCGCTGGTACCAAAGAGAGCAATGTGCATGGTGCTGGAGGAGTAGAGGGGTAGAGGAGTGGATGGGTGGACGGGTAGAGGAGTGGATGGGTAGAGGGGAGTAAGGGAGTGATATTGCTTGGGCATCTTCACTTTTTACTTTTCACTCTTTACTTCTTCACCCTTCACGTCTTCACGCCTAAGAACGACGAGTTTGTTCGGTCAGGTCTAACAAGGCCGGAGATAGCGCGACAGGGAAGGATTCAGCATCGGTGACGGTGCGGCAGGATTGGGGCAAGCTAGCGATGCTGGTGGCGGTGCGTTGGGCAATGGTGGCTAGGGGCTCGGGTGATATTTTGAGTTCACCCTGGGCCATGACCTGATGCAGTAGGGGCTGTGCGCCCTCAGGTGTGGGCTCCGTCGCCAACCCTAAAACATCTCGATGAACCTCGCCGTTTTGACCGTAACGAAACACCTGCTTACAGCCGGGGTAGGTGATTTTGCCGCTGGCTTCTTTCATCACCGGAATGCCGTCAATATCCACCAGTTTGTAAACGCCGTTGACGGGGGCTCCGGTGACCAGGCGGGTGCCAAAACCATAGCCATCGATACAGGCTCCGGCTTGGTTTAAGCGGGTAATTTCGTATTCGTCTAAGTCGCCGCTGGCAAAGATCGAGACCTCTGGCAGCAGCGCCCGCACCTGTTGGGATAGATCGGCCAGGTCACCCGAGTCAAGACGAACCCCAGCGAGGGCCGATTCACCCGTTTGACGGTGCTCCGCTAAATAGCGGGCTGCTGCGACAGTATCGAAGGTATCGATCAATAGGGGCGCACCCGGAAAGTAGCGGTGAAAGGCTTCAAAGGCATCGGCTTCGCTGCCTTCGATCGCCGCGATCGCCATCACTAGGGCATGGGCCATGGTGCCCACCGGTTTTTGCCCCAACTGCAGCGCCGCTAAAACATTGGACGTGGCAGTAAGGCCACCCGCGATCGCCGCCCGTGCTGCCCAGACCGAGCCTTGGGGGCTAAAGGCGCGGCGGGTGCCAAACTCCAGCAGGGTGGCGTCGGGACCGGTCACATCTCGCAGTCGCGCGGCCCGGGTCGCAATTAGGGTTTGGTAGTTAAGGGTATTGAGTAGATAGGTCTCGACCACCTGGGCCTGCCAGAGCGGCGCTTCGATTCGCAGCAGCGGTTCATTGGCAAAGACGGCGGTACCTTCCGGGACGGCCCAGACATCGCCGGTAAAGCGTGCCCCCGAGAGCAGCTCCCAGAACTGGGCTGGGGCCTGGTCAAAGATGCCGGTTGTCTTGAGCGCATCCAGATGGCGATCGCTAAAGTGGAAATTTTGCAAAAACTCCAGGGCTTGGGTGAGCCCCATGGCGATCAGATAGCCAAAGTTTTTGGGTAAGCGGCGGGCAAACAGCTCGAAGCTGGCGCGCCGCTGATCCAGCCCTTCGCCCACGTAGCAGGCGGTCATGGTGAGCTGGTAGAGATCGGTCAGCAGACTATAGTCGTCGGGGGTGACCCGTAACGGTGCAATGGCCATAGGGGTTCTCGCATGACTTATGGTTATTTTAACTATAAATATTGAATCTATTCCGGAAATTTGATGAAAACTTTAAGGCGTTTATGGGATCGCCGATTTTGTTTGCCCTAAGCCATGCTGCTCTACTGTTCAACGTTAGAAACATCATGGCGGGTCATATGCCATGGTTAAGGCGCGTTTTCAAGACTCGCTGACATAACTTCGTCGCTAAAAGGCGTGAAGACAACTTTTGGTGATTTCTATAATTAATTGAATTCCTGGCGTAAGGGTGACAGGACCGTCATCGGCAAAGATATGCTGATAGCAGCAGCGATTGAGAGTCCATGACCCCCTCCCCCCTCAAGTCCCCTGAACCCACTTGGAAAACTGTTTTACGGCTAATGCGGTGGGATAAGCCCACGGGTCGGTTGATCTTGATGGTGCCCGCTTTGTGGTCTCTGGTGCTGGCAGCGCGGGGAACGCCGCCCCTGATTTTGCTAGGGGTGATTATCGTGGGCAGCTTGGTCACCAGCGCAGCGGGCTGCATTGTCAACGACCTTTGGGACCGCGATATTGACCCAAAGGTGCAGCGCACCCGCTCTCGACCATTGGCGGCAAAATCATTATCTGTGAGGGTGGCGATCGCCCTCGCCATCGTTGCTTTTCTCTGTGCCTATGGGCTATCGCTCTACCTGAATCCGCTCAGTTTTTGGCTCTGTGTGGCGGCGGTGCCGGTGATTGTGGTTTACCCCTTGGCTAAGCGAGTGTTTCCCGTGCCGCAATTGGTGCTGGCGATCGCCTGGGGGTTTGCCGTACTCATTCCCTGGGCGGCGGTGACTCGCACGCTGGAACTCCCTACTATTTTGCTATGGGGGGCAGTGTTGTTTTGGACTCTGGGCTTTGACACGGTTTACGCAATTCCAGATCGCCCTTTCGACGCCAAACTGGGCATTAACTCCAGTGCTCTCTTTTTTGGCAATCGTACCCCGCAAATCGTCACCCTCTGTTTTATTGGAACCTCGCTATTGTTGGCGGCGACAGGGGTGGCGATGGGGTTGGCTTGGCCCTATTGGGTGACGCTGGCGATCTCGATCTCCCTCTGGGGGCGGCAAAGCTACTGCCTCCGTCAACGCAAGCCCCCCCTTGGTCTTTATGGGCTGATTTTTAAGCAAAATGTTGTGCAGGGATTTATTTTGCTGATTGGCATGGTTTTGGGAACGCTGCTTTAAGTGAACACTGACCCGACCCAGCGTTTTTCCAGCCGCGTTGCCGACTACGTTAAATATCGCCCCACCTATCCACCGCAGTTACTGAACGCCCTGCAAGAACGCCTGTCCTCAGCAGCAACAGTGGCGGATATCGGCTCTGGCACCGGCATTTTTACCCGCCTCTTACTGGATAAAGGATTCACCGTTTTTGCCGTAGAGCCCAATGACGCCATGGGCCATCAGGCCGAAGCGGATCTGAGCACCTATCCCCATTTCCGCTCCGTTGCCGGTCGAGCCGAAGCCACCACCCTCCCCAATCACAGCGTGGATTGCATCACCTGTGCCCAGGCGTTTCACTGGTTCGCGACCCCCGCAGCCGTGAGCGAATTTCAGCGTATCCTCCGACCCGGTGGCTTCGTGGCCCTGATTTGGAATCAGCGCCGCATCCAGGGCAGTTCCTTTACCGAGGGCTACGAAGCGCTGTTGCGTGAGTACGCTATCGATTACCCCAAGGTGCGTCACGAGAATATTACGGGCGATCGCATCCGCCAACTCTTCAGTGGTTTTGATCTCTCAACCACCACCTATGACAATCACCAAGACCTGGGTTGGCAAGGATTAAAAGGACGACTGGAGTCCTGTTCCTATTGCCCACCTATCGATCACCCCCACTACCAGCCGCTGTTTGCCAAACTGCAAAGCCTATTTGCAGATCAGGCGCGATCCGGTCAGGTGCGTATGGTTTACGATGTGCTGGTTTACGGGCTGGCTAATTAGGAAGACATAATCAAGTTAGACATCGCCGCGCAGCCCCCCAGCTTCGCTGTCCCCCTTGCGCTTACGCCTTTGGCGCATGCCCGAAGGGCTTTAGGGGGACTACAGGGGGTTTTCTGGAAAATGCTATCTCACAGATAATTCTGCCAATCTGCTTATCCCAAAGATTACCCCCAAGTCTTGCTTATGAGCACCTTTGTCGCACTGGATTTTGAGACCGCCGATCGGGGCCGCGATAGTGCCTGCGCCATTGGTTTGGTGCGGGTGGAAGCGGGGCAAATCGTGAATCGCTTCCATTGTTTGATCCGCCCCCCCAGAGCCCGGTTCGAGTTCACCTATGTCCATAACATTCGGTGGAGCGATGTCGCCGATCAGCTTACCTTTGGCGAGCTTTGGCCCCTGATTGCGGATGTGATCAACGGAGCCGACTTTATTGCGGCCCACAACGCTTCTTTTGACAAAGGGGTTTTATACGCTTGCTGTCAGGCCTATGCCATCGCGCCGCCGCCGCAAACCTTTGTTTGTACCGTTAAGCTGGCCCGTCAAACCTGGAATATCCGCCCCACCAAGCTGCCCAATGTGTGTGACTTTTTGGGCATTGAACTCAATCACCACGACGCCATGTCTGATGCCGAAGCCTGTGCCCGGATTGTGATCGCCTCTGAACAGGTCGCCCTTCAGACCCGTTGATTACGTGAGCGGATGGGTGAGGAAGGCGTAGTCGGCAACCACTTGATTGCCAATCAAGTGCTCTTGAATGATGCGCTCGATCACCTCTGGGGTGGCGCTGTGGTACCAAACCCCATCGGGGTACACCAACAAAATCGGTCCCTGCTGGCAGACCTGCAAGCAGTTGGCCTTGGTCCTAAAGATGCAGTGGGGGCGGGCTTCTGTGGAGCGATTGAGCTGCAGCTCGCTCAGGCGCTTTTTGAGATAGTTCCAGGACTCCAAGCTGGCCTCGCGATCGCAGCATTTAGGCTTGGTTTGATCGGCGCAGAGCAGCACATGCCGTTGAATGGCATCTAAATTTAGCGCCTCAACAACTTTGGTATCCGGGGCCTTGATGCGGGTCGAATCAGAAGCAGCCATGGGCGCTAAGCCTCAGTCGTCGCATCGGCAACGGCAGGCTCTTCCTTATTGCCTCGAATCCGACGAATCGGCAGGTTGGCAATCAGAGCCGTGACCCGCTCATCATTTTCGAGGGCAAATTCCAGGCCATCGGTGTCGATCTCGACATATCGAGAGACCACCTCAAGAATTTCTTTGCGCATCTTCTCGACGACTTCTGGGGAGAGGTCGGAGCGATCGTGGGCCAAAACGAACTGCAAGCGGCGTTTAACGGCCTCTCGGCTGGTTTCATTGGCACCCCGATTAAAGAGGCGATCAAGCAGTTCACTAAGCATAGGCACTGGGAAAAAAACGGGTAGTGGGGGGCAACATCGCCATTAACCCTTGAGAAAACGTCGCAGTCGCATGAATAAATCGTCGTGGGGGGCATTTAAATCGAGAAAGGCCACCTTCTCCCCTTCTAGGCGACGGGCCACATTGGCAAAGGCCAATCCCGCTAGAGACAGCTTTTTCTCTAGCACTAACGGCTCGCCCCGGTTGGTGGAGACAATCACGCGCTCGTCATCGGGCACCACGCCCAAAAGGGGAATCGCCAGAATGTCCTCAACATCCTGCACGGACATCATCATCTGCTCTTGCACCATGGCTGGCTTGAGACGATTGACGATCAGCTGCATCTTTTTGACATCGTTGGCTTCAAGCAAGCCGATGACGCGATCGGCATCTCGCACCGCCGAAATCTCTGGGGTGGTGACAATAATCGCTTCATTGGCCGCGGCGATCGCATTTCTAAAGCCCATCTCAATGCCCGCTGGGCAGTCCACCAAGATGTAGTCAAAACTGTCTTTTAACTGCTCCACCAGCGTCGTCATCTGCTCAGGATTGATGGCTTCCTTCGAGCGGTTTTGGGCAGCGGCAAGGAGAGCAAGATTAGGCTGGCGTTTATCTTTCACCAGGGCCTGATCCATGCGACAGTCCCCAGCCAGCACGTCCAGCGCCGTGTAGACAATGCGGTTCTCTAGGCCCAAGAGTAGGTCGAGGTTGCGTAAACCAAAGTCAGCATCTAACACTGCGACCCGTTGGCTGCGCTGGGCCAGGGCCATTCCTAAGTTGGCAGTGCAAGTCGTTTTACCGACGCCTCCCTTACCGGAGGTGACAACAATAATGCGGGTCATAGGTTCAAAAGATTCGGCCTTATCTTAACGGCGATGACTTTGATAACAGAGATGGATTAGAACGGGCGGCACGATTGACATTTAGTTCCCTAGGAGGATACCAGGTTTCAACCCTGTCCCATGCCGCTGGCCTGCATCAGCAAACGTTGCCGGTTAACGTTCGCCCGTACCTTTGGCTGAGTCTTTGCTGTCTTTGGCAATCAATCGCGAAAAATCAGTGGCCAGTGCAATCCGAATGCCATCGCTGCCAACATAGGCCACTTCAGGCAGATATTGATCTGGGGGAGTCTCGGGTGGACGGGCCACCTTATCCGCAATCCGTAGCTGGGTCGGATCCATGCGCAGGGCCATAATCCGACAGTCGGAGTTGCCGCCATAGCCTGCATGGGCTAACCCTCGTAGCCGCCCCCAAATCAAGATATCTCCATCGGCGACAATGCTGCCCCCAGGATTCACGTCACCTAAAATAATCACCGTCCCGTTGTGGCGAATTTCGACCCCAGCCCGGATCGTGCTTTGTACGTAAAGGGGCTCTTCTAGCGCCCGACCGGATTCTGGGGCTTGGTTGAGATGGGTGACCGGCACATGTTGATCGACGGAATAGCCCGCCGTGGTGGCCGCGACCGCTGTTTGGCGGCGGCTGGTATAGATACGCTTGAGGAACAGATCGGCCTCTGCTAAGACATCGGCAATGGCCTGTAACTGACGCCCATCTAACAGGCGGTTGCGGGCCAGTAGGTGAACTGTGGTGCGGGGCTGCCAAAATCGCTCCCCCGCATTCAGTCGATGCTTAAGCTGTTCCCACAGTTCTGACCAGAGCAGGGCTGGGCCATCCCCTTCGGGTTCGGAGGGAAGGAGCAGCAACAAGCGCCCGCCTTGGCTCTTCAGGCGCACCTGGTCATCTGGATTGGTCTCCAGAACGGAGAGTTCAGAGACGGTATTGAGGGGCGGAGACTCCGAATTCATGGCTAATGGGCCGATGTCATTGACATCATGAGGTCGTCTAGTTTTGACATGTTAGTTCAGGATTTCTCAGTCGTTACGTTTGGGTGACGTTATGTTTTCGGAGGGGTTGCTCAAGTTATGGTGTGACGCTAGCCCGTTCTATCCCCAACAGACTGTGAACTGGAGCCCTTTACATGCTCATCTTCACCAAACCCTGCGAGATCGCGGGCTGCTTCCCCGTGGCTGTCGGGTCTTAGTGGGGGTGTCTGGCGGACAAGACTCGATGGCCTTAATGCGTCTGCTGGTGGATTTACAACCCCACTGGGGCTGGCAGTTGCGGGCCATTCACTGCAACCACGGCTGGCGCGACGATGCCGAGGCCAATGCCCAATTCGTGGCGCAGACGCTAAAAGACTGGGACATCCCCTGTGAGATTGCGGCAGCAACCGATTCTCTCGTTGGGGAAGCGGCGGCTCGACAATGGCGGTACGGCGTCTTTTATGACGTGGCCCGTCGCGGGCAATGTGTGGCAGTGGTTACCGGCCATACCGCCAGCGATCGCGCCGAAACCTTGCTTTATAACCTGGTGCGGGGCAGCGGCGCGGACGGACTGCAGGCGCTGGTATGGCAGCGCCCCCTACAAGCTGATAATCCGACGATTCAGTTAGTGCGTCCCTTACTGGAGATTACCCGGTCTCAAATCACAGACTTTTGCCAAACTCAAAATCTGATCATTTGGGAAGATGAGACCAATGCCGATCCGACCTATGCCCGCAATCGCCTGCGCCTAGAGGTCTTGCCTCAACTGCGTCAGCACCTCAATCCTCAGGTGGATCGCACCCTGGCCCAAGCGGCTGAAATCTTAACTGCCGAGGTCGATTACTTAGAGGCGCAAATTCATCGGCTCTGGCAGCAATGCTGGGATGGCCAACAGCAGCGGCTCAACCGTGATCTGCTCAGAGACAAGCCCCTTGCCCTACAGCGTCGAGTGATGCGGCGATGGTTAAAAACCGTTAGCCTCAGGCAAGTCCAATTCACCCATGTGGAAAAGTTGGTAGCCCTGATTCATGCTCCCAACCGGAGTCAAACGGACCCACTGCCTGGAGGGGCGAACGCTCGCTGATGCAGCGGCTGGATCGAGCTGATTCCAGCTAATCCAACTGACCGTGCCCCTCAAGACGATTCTGAAACCGATTGAATCAGCCTCTGTAAATACGCCAGGGCCTCTTCGGGTTTCATCAACAGAGCTCTGCCTTGGCGCAAAATCTCATACTGACCTTTGTGATACCCGTGACCCGCGATCAGGCCCATATGAATGGCCTGATTACTCAGCTCGTTGAGTTGGTTGACGCTCATCCCCTCGATTTCTAGGTTTAAGCGTTGCTTGAGCGGATCAATTTCCATGGCTTTGAGTCCTCAGTGTGTTCAAGAAACAGTAAGAGTGGAGCGTTTTAAAAATTGTCCTGCTTAGTCGCCCTCACCCCCTCGGTCCCCCTCTCCCAAAAATGGGCGAGGGGGATGTCGGAAGAGGGTTTCCGGCCCCCCTTCTCCTAGGATTGGGAGAAGGGGTTGGGGGATGAGGGCAATAGTGCAGGATAACTTTTAGGTTGGAGTGCTCTAATAGGCCAACAGGCAGCTTAGGAAATGGTGACCCGAGGGCCAATAAATTGGTTATGGGTGGGGCTGTTAGGCGCGTCATCAACCACCAACTGACTTTCGGCACCATCCACTTGAATGCGCACCAGATAGTCGCCGGGCTGCACATCCTGAAAGGAGATCGTCACCTGATTAGGCTGATCTGGGTCAATTACCCCTTTATCAAAGACATAGGACTTGGGCTGCTCTGTGGAAAGCTCATTTAAGAACATCACAATCCGCTGTTGAGCCCCGATCGGTAAGTTGAGCTGGGCAACGACTGCTCCGATACAGTTTTCGTCGTCGTCAGACTCGGCCAAGCTCACCGAGACCGACTCGGCGGTGGGTCTCAAAATAAACGGAGCTGCATTGGACTCTACCCCTAACCCATAGCGTGGTGAGCCCTGGGGTAGGCTCCCTGGGGCAGGCGGGTGCAGCACTTGCAAACTCTGTAGCCCTACCCGTAACGCCTGAGTGGGGATGTCTGTGAGTCTTAGGGTCAGTTCCGTCGCTTTTGCAGCAGTGGGTGAGACTTCGATCCCGCCAATTCGAATCAGGGTGCGGTGCAGCCCCTTCAGATTTTTGCCTTGGATTCGCAGGGTACTGTCGATCATGATCGGAGCCAAACGCCCGGCGCTGGCAATCACCTGCTCAATCACCGGCTGATCCAGGTAGGGCGATGCCCCGCCAATTTGAGGCTTGCCAATGATCGGTAAGCCCACTTGCAGCGGGGTTTCACTTTCGAGCATCACCACCATGACCTTGTAAGCCATGGACAGGATGTAAGGAGCCTGAAAGAAAATACTCCAGGTTTTGGACAGTTCATCCAGGTTGAAGTCCAGGGCCATTACGGTCATTTGCTGCAGCTCATCCGCCAAGGTTGACCCTTCTAAAAAGCTCAGCGTGGCATCTTCACAGGTTTCGCGAATCAGCTCGGAGGGAATATCACCTATTTCGTTGAGGATCCGCAAGACGCTGCCCATCAGCCGTTGGGGTATGAGCTCGTTTTCATCGCCATACACGCTCACCATGTAGTGCAGTTCCAGGGCCATTTTGCGCCGGGTGAAATCCCCCTTGTTGCGGTGGCGAGGGGCATCCACGTTGCTCAGGGCCGGATTGTTAACCACCTGGTACGAGAACAAATTCACACCGGTTTCGGGGGTGCCGTTGCCGATGTCGGTGGGTTTTACGGTCGTGACCCTGGCCCCATCTACATTGGCCTGCACGGCAGCCTGTATGGCCCGCTGGAGCGCTGCGGTGACGGTTGCGATCGCAAGATGGTTACTCATAAGGCTTCAACGGATTTACCCCCTTTTCAATCAGCCTCTTAGGTCGCCATGGTGCCCGGTCAGGTCGAGACCAGCCCCAACTTTAAGGCTTTGACGATCGCCTGGGTGCGGCTACGTACATTCAGCTTGTCGAAAATAGCCGTCAAATGGGCTTTTACCGTGGCAACGGTAATGTGTAAATGTTGGGCAATGGCGCTGTTAGAAGCGCCCTGTACGAGACAGTGCAGCACCTCTTGCTCCCGCTCAGTCAGGTGAGCTGCCTCGGCTCGGATAAATGGGCTACCGCTGTAGAACTGGAATAACCGAAAAAATCCCGTGGCCAATTCCGGAGAAAGATAAATTTGATCATTCATCAAGGTTTTAATGGCGGGCCATAGCCGTTCAGCCAGGTTTTCCTTGAGTATGTAGCCATAGGCCCCCGCCTGCATGGCGCGAAACACCTGCTCATCATCTTGGCGATCGCTCAAAACCAGCACCCGCTCTTGTCCCTGGGAGCGCTCTTGCAAAAATCGAAGTCCCTGACTATTGCTCAAACTCAAATCAAGCAGGACGAGGTTAGGAGACTGCTCCGTGGCCAGCTTTAGCGCTTGGTCAACCGAGGTAGCCTGCCCGACAACGCGGCAAGTTAAGGAGCCTGTCGAGCTGTAAAAGTCTAAAAGGGTTTGTAACCCCCGACGGAAAAACAAATTGTCATCCACTAGCAAGACAGAAACCGATCGATGCAGGGGAACCAGCTCTGAATGACTGCGTGCGGCAAACATCGGTTTCTGTATCTCCTCGAAAGCCAGTAACGAATCAATCTATCGGGTAGCGCCTGCCAAAATCCTTTGGGGAATGGCGTGTTTGGCATCCTTAAAAAACGTCCAACTTAAGTCTGATACCGGATCTATTGTGGGTGGCGGATTTTCTGATTGGTGGCGATCGCTTAAATTTCTTAACGGTTAATTACCGGGCTTTTGCCTTGAATTTCGACCTTGGTCTAGTGACGTCAAGCCAGCCAGCTCTTACGGTTTAGGGATAGACTCGCTGCCCCCTACCCTTGCTAAGTAAAGAGGAAGTCAAGCATGGCACTGGATTACTTTGCTCCTGGCGTATACGTCGAAGAGGTTGACCGTGGTAGTCGCCCGATCGAAGGCGTCAGCATGAGCGTGGCTGGTTTTGTCGGGTTCTCCGAAGACGTTCGGGGTGATGCAGAACTGTTTAAGCCCATGATGATTACCAACTGGAGCCAGTACCTGGAATTCTTTGGTAGACCCGGCTCAGATGGATTCACGGACTTTGATGCATACCTGCCTTTTGCCGTGCAGGGGTGGTTTAACAATGGCGGTGGCCGCTGTTGGGTGGTCAGCATCGGCACTAAGTTACCAGGGTCGGCCCCACCCCCGCCCGAAGAAACCGCAACGAAGCTTTTCACCGCTGGTGGAAAACCATCTCTGGGGATGAATCTGCGCTTACCAGAGGCGACTGGCGAAGTACCCGCCCTGCCAGGGGCAGGCGATCGCATCACCATCACCATTGCGCCCAGTACCCCCAAACCCGTAGATGACGACGCTGAGCCGCCCCTAGACAGTGGCGAGTTCTTTAGTGTGGTGGTTAAGAATGGCGCTGAAGAGCTGGAGCGCTACAACAACCTGACCATGAACCCTCAAGTCGAGACAGCCGTAGCCGATTACGCAGTCACCGCCCTGGAAGACTCTGAGTTCGTCGTCACCAGCGATATTTCCGTCAGTGGCCAAGCTCTATCTCGCCGCCCCGGCAACGGCAACTACGAGGTCGCACCGCCCCCCTACATTTCTCCTCTAGATCGCATCACCCGTGATCTGCAAGGGGTGCGGGACGATCGCGAAGGCATCCAGGGCCTCTTCGAAGTCGATGAAGTGGCCATGATTGCCTGTCCTGACCTGATGCGGGCTTACCAAGAGGGTCTGCTGGACCTCGATCAAGTCCACGGCATTATGGAAATGCTGTTGAGCCTTTGTGAGAATTCCTTCCCTGGTCCGGCCTACCGCATGGCCGTGCTCGATCCCCCACCCGTGAAAATGGGCAAGAACGACAATGCCGCCGTTGCCCCTGAAGGCCAGCGTCCTCAGCATGTGGCTGAGTGGCTGTCTTCCTTCAACCGTCGCTCCATGTTTGGGGCGCTGTATTACCCCTGGATTAAGGTTGCCAATCCCCGCAATGGGGGGCGACCGATCATGGTGCCTCCTTGTGGCCACATGATGGGGATTTGGTGTCGCACCGACCAGTCTCGTGGTGTCTTTAAGGCCCCTGCAAACGAGACCCCCAGAGGCGTCTTGGGTCTGGCCTACGAAACCAACATGCGGGAACAAGAGCTGCTCAACCCCCTAGGCATTAACTGCATCCGCAACTTTGCTAACTACAATCGCGGTTACAAGGTTTGGGGGGCGCGCACCTTGGTCGAGCCCGACAATATCCAATGGCGCTATATCAGCGTCCGCCGCTTGCTCAGCTACATTGAAAAATCCATTGAAATCGGCACCCAGTGGGTTGTGTTTGAGCCCAACGATCAAGACCTTTGGGCCAGGGTGACGCGCACCGTCAGCACCTTCCTCACTCGTCTGTGGCGCGAAGGGGCTTTGTTTGGCGGGTCTCCGGGAGAGTCCTTCTACGTCAAATGCGACGGAGAACTCAATACCCACGACACGATGATGATGGGCCGTCTCTATGTGGAAATCGGCGTCTGTCCCGTGAGGCCAGCAGAATTTGTGATCTTCCGCATTAGCCAGTGGGCACCTAACCAGTAACCGCACCAAGGCGGTGAAACAAAGCGGGGGTTTTTCTAGGGCTCAAGGCTTACCGGAACAACCCCGCCTTAAGCCCGAACGTGAATCAGTATTCAGTATTTACTTTGCTCGGATGTATTGCAGTTGAGCGAATAAGGAGCAATCGAAATGGCTGAACTCAGGCCAATTCCAACCAGTCGATTTTATGTAGAATTTGATGGCTTGACCGACAAGATGGTCGCCAAGGTCGGAGAAGTCAGCTTCACCGGTCAAACCAGCGGTAACGAAAAGCCTCTGGCCTCCACCAAAGGCGGAAAGACCATGTGGCAATCCACCTCCTCTGGATTTGAAGAAAACCCCAACGTCACGGTCGAGACCTACCTCTGCGAAGGCGATATTGATTGGTACACCTGGCTGAAAGCCTGTATGCCTAAGAGTGAAGGGGGTGACGGTGCCTGGGCCGACAACCGCAAAAACGGGTCTATCGTGGCCTACGACTCTGCCGACGAAGAAGTGATGCGCTGGGATCTGATCAATGCTTGGCCTAAGTCTTACAAAATGTCTGATTTAGACGCCACCGGTAGTGATCTAGCCAAGGAAACTATTGAACTGGTTTGTGAAGCAATTGATCGGGTTGTTTAAACCTTAGGAGGATTTAAATCATGGCTGCTGGTGAAATTCTGGCCTGTTCCAAGTTTTATTTCACGCTGGATGGTCTAGAGGAAAAAATCATTCAGAAAGTGAGTGGTATTGGCGTCACCCTAGAAGCCGGGGGCGATATGAAGGCTTACGGCGTCACTAAGGATGCTAAAAGTACAATTCAGGCAACAGTTACCGGAGTTAGCAACAGCGACTTGACGGTAACTTTTGTAGGAACAGCCGAAGACGATTCTTTGATGAAGTGGTATCGGGATTCCCACTCAGTACCCAGCGTGGGGGGAGGCTCCTCTTCTGGTGGAGAGCGTAAAACCGGTACCATCACCCTGTTTAACCAAGCTGGGGAGGCGGCGGCAGAATGGACCGTGGTAGGTGTCTTCCCCAAAAGCTATAAATCCTCTGATATGGATCCGACTAAGACCGATCTCTTCACAGAGGAAATCGCCATGGGTTACGAGTCTTTGGCAAGGACCAAGTAGCTGATCAACCTCATCTTACTAAGATCACGGGCGATACCCGATGCTTAAAGCTAGCCTGGTGATCTAGTTCTATCTAGCTTTGATTGGGAGTTGTCGATATGGCAGGCGAGGGCTTGGTTGTTGAATATTTAACAAGCACCAAATTCTACGTCGAACTCAGTATCGACGATAGTGATGATCGGGTGGATGGCTATTTTATGGAGTGTAGCGGTCTAGAGCGCACCCAAGATGTGGTGGAGCACTGTGAAGTCACTCCTTTGCTGTGGGGCGGTGGGACATTTGGGGTTCCTACTGCCCGCGGCAAGCTGGTGCGGACCAAGCTCCCTGGAGAAGCTAAGAGTGCGAATATTACTCTGAAGCAGGGACTCACCGTTTCCAAATCCTTCTGGCGTTGGATGAAGCAGGTAGAAGAGGGAGATTGGAATGGCAAGATGCGAGACGGTGATATCACCGTTTATAACCAAGCTTGTGAAGAATCCGCTCGCTTTCGTTTTGAGCAGGCTTGGCCTGTAAAACTCAGCGTCAGTAACTTCAACGCCAGTGGCAATGAAATGTCGAGCGTTGAAATCGAGCTGGCTGTTCATCAGTTTTATCGCGTCGTCGATGATTAAGCGATAGGACACTGTTTTCGGTATTGCATTCACCATGGCCATTTGTTGAGTGAACTATGGTTCAAACAGAGTTTGAATTTACCCTCCCTAAGGGCTATTTGGACGGGGATGGCAACCTGCATCGAAAAGGGGTGATGCGCTTGGCTACGGCCATGGATGAAATTGTTCCCCTCAAAGATCCTAGGGTTAAGATGAATCCGGCTTACGCCACGGTGATTATTCTGGCTCGGGTGATTACCAAACTGGGGGCTGTAGACCCAATTGGCCCCAGTATTGTTGAGCGACTATTTGCGAAGGATCTGGACTATTTGCAGAAGTTTTATCGCGAGATCAATGAACTGGAAGAGCCCCTAGATGAAGGGTAAGCTCCTTTGTTTTAAAAAGTTTTGAGACGTTTTAGAGGAGCGGCCTATGGGATTAGTGAGCGAGTTTGGCTTTACCTTGCCTCGGGGATTGGTTGATGAAGCGGGGCAAGTTCATCGCCAAGGCATTATGAGGCTGGCCACGGCCATGGATGAGCTGTCAGTGGAGCGCGATCGCCAAGCCCAGCAATTTCCCAATTACGCCGTATTAGTGGTGTTGTCACGGGTAATTATGCGATTGGGAGATCTGACCCAGTTCTCTCCAGAGCTGCTGGGGAATTTATTTACTCAAGATGTGGCCTATTTGCGAGAGTTTTATAATCGCATTAACCAGAGCAATAGGGCGCAAATCCCCACGCGCTGCCCCGCTTGTGATGCTGAATTTGCGGTTGATCTGACGCTAGCGGGGGAGTGAAAGGCTACCCCTCCGAACAGCTCCACGAAGAGGTAGCCTGCATTGCCATGTATTTTCATTGGTCTCTGAATGATATTTTGGCCCTGGAGCATCGAGATCGCCGCCGCTGGGTCACGGAGATCACCCAGGCTCGTAACGTTTCTGAATGAAGGTGTTTGGGGCTTATGGTGTTTCGAAAGCTGTTGCAGAACCCAATCATTCGTGCCCTGAGTGGCACGGTCATTCTGACCAGTTTGCTACTTGGCGGTGGAGTTGTTGTCGCTCGACAGCTTGGGGCCTGGCAAGAAATAGAGCTGTCAAATTATGGTCGTTTCATTCGCTGGCGACCCGACGAAGGCCCTGATGAACGCCTTCTGGTCGTGGGCATTGACGAGAATTTCTTGCAAAGTCGTCGAGAAGATCCCGTGGAAGACGGCACTTTGGCTGATGTTCTAGAGGTCTTGCAGGCCTCTCAACCCCGTGCCATTGGCCTTGATGTGGGTCGAGATTTACCCCAGGGTCCTCTAGAGGGACGAGAGCGCCTGCTCAATATCATTAATGAAGACTTCAATATTGTTACCGTCTGCTTGATGAGCAGCCCCAGTTTTCCGGGAGTGCCGCCCCCGGAAGGAATCAGCCCTGATCAAGTCGGGTTTGCCGACTTTAACTTGGATGAGAAGGGCATCGTTCGCCGCGCCATGCTGTTTTCTGTGCCGGGTGAACCGCCCACTATGCCCGTAGGTCAGCATCTTTGTAATGATTCTGAACCTGAGTTTGATTTGCCCTCCCTAAGCATGATGCTGGCCCAGATTTACCTGGCCGAAGAAGGGGTGGAGCTGGCCGCAACAGAATCACGAGAGCTGGTCTTTGGCAATACCCTCGTGCCGCCGATCTTGGGCAAGTTTGGGGGCTACAGCACCACTGAGCTGCTGCCCTATGAAGTCATGCTGAACTATCGTTCGGCCCAAAACTCGGTGGAGATTGTGGGCATTACCGAAGTTTTGGAAGGGCGAGTACCCGAGGAGATGATCCGCGATCGCGTCATCCTGATTGGCTACACCTCTTTGGTGGCCAAGGATCTATTTACAACCCCGTATTTAGCGGCTCAAGAATACGTGCGGGAAATGGCTGGGGTCGTTGTTCATGCCCAGGCGACGAGTCAACTGATCGCGGTAGCTTTAGATGGTCGCCCCTTGATTTGGTCTTTTCCTGAGGGCGTAGAAGCAGTATTGATTTGGCTGTGGGCCTTTATCGGCGGCACCCTGGCTTTCCGCCTCCGGCGCATTGGGCTCTTTTGGCTTGCCCTAGGCGCGGTGACTGGACTGACCTGGGGGGGCAGCTATGTGCTCTTCCTGGGTGGGGCCTGGTTGCCAGTGGTACCGGCCAGCATCAGCCTAGTGCTATGCGGTTTTGCTACGACCTTTGTTAAGCAGGCCAGTCGCCAAGGATATACCCAGGCGTTATATGAACTGATGCGCGGGCAACTGCAGCGGGAGGCGGATGAAGATACGGAACAAGAGGACTATCTGGGCACGTTAGTTCAAAGGGCGCGTACGATTCGCACCGGTGAAACGCCAGCGAAACAAGCATCAGCCCCCACTATCGATCTGAATAACCCTGAAGTGCAAGCGATCTTGGCCGATGTCAAAGCCCAAGCCCAGGCAGACCTAGACCGCGAACGTCAGACCCAGAATGAACCGGCAGAGGAACCGATGTCGCGGGGGACTCGTCAAAAGCGGAAGCGCCTAGAAGCATTGGTAGCGCGATCGCAAAAAGTGCGCCAAGAGCTGTCACCCTCAACGCCAACCTCCCGTCTAGAAGACCCCTCGGAGGAAAGATCAGATTGAACTCAACTGGACCGTTTTCGTATCTTTCCATTGCAGTTCGACCTTCAGCCACTGCCAAATTTAGGGCTGACTTCTTACCCTAGGTTCAAGGGCATGTTGGAGTGATGCATGGCCGAAACGAATAGACTCTTATTTATTCGCGATTGATGACCGATATTCAGGCGCTCCTTCAGCAGCGCTCACCCCTAACCCCAAAGCAATCGGTACCGCTATCCGGCTATGGTGCGCCTGCTCAGATGCAAGACTATTTGTCTACGTCTAGGGATATGAAAACGCTGGCAACGCTGGCCAGTGATATTTTGGCCGATCCGCAAGCGCTAGCCCTATTCAGCGATCGCGTCTACGACTATCTCAAGCGCGATCTGGCCCTGCAGCAAGAGCGTTCAGGCTTTTCTTCTAGGAGGTTGATGTAATGGATTTGGCTTCGCTGATTCCAGGTGATCCGTCGAAACTGGTCACCACAAACCGGTTTTATGTAGAAATGGATGGCTTACTGATCGCCAGCTTTAGTGAGTGCTCCGGCATTGATATCTCCATTGACAAGGACACCTACTTTGAAGGGGGCGTCAACAATCAGCAACGCATCTTCCTGAAACAGGCCAAGTTCGGAGACATTACCCTTAAACGCGGCATTACCGACGACACCACCTTTTGGAAATGGATCGCTTCGATGTTGCAGGACACTGAAGTATCATCCGGGTCCTCGTCCTCGTCATCCTCCTCGTCTATGATGGATCGAGCTAAGAGTTTCGCGTCGGACGCCCTTTTAGGTAGCTATGTACCCGAACGACGCAATATCGGCATTATGCTCTATGACCAGTCTGGAATGGTGGTGCAAGGGTTTTATTTGTTGGGGGCTATCCCTGTGGCCTGGAAGACGCCAGCGTTACAGGCAGATTCGAGCTCTGTCGCGATCGAAGAGTTGACCTTAGCCTATGAAGGCTTCCAAAAACTGCCGCCAATGAGTCCGGTTGGTGGGCCTGAGACCCAGGTGAAACGGGATGAATTGGGTTACTTTGGCAGCAACATCACTTCGGATGCCGTGACCAGTAAGGCGAAAAGCAAGTTGGGCTTATAGTCCTTTGCATTAATGGTTAATTCAGCTCATGGCTGACCTCACCTCCAACAGTAATATTCCAGAGGGCTTGTCCAATCGGCCTTTGGGCATCTTGAAGCCGCTTGGTGGCTTGGGGTTGCGACTGCAAAGGTATGTGCCCTTAGGGGCGCGTCCTTTGTCAGTTTCTAGAGTTGGTCCCATGCGGATCTCTCGAGCTGAGCGTTTTTTGCCTGCATCCACATTTGAGAGTCCCGTTGTCTCGACTTTAATTCAGCCCCCCTTAATGTCAGAAATAGGGGACAGGGCAGCTCAACCGTCACCTGAAGCCATTCAACGCCAACCTGAGGCAGCTCAACCGCCTTTGGTAGGGCCAGATATGCCCCCACCGCAAACAACCATTCAACGACAGTCCGATCAGTCCTCTCCGCCTGCGGCAGAACCGTTGAAGGCGGGTGATATTCCCCCCCCTTCTCCCAAGGAGGCTGGGATCCAACGCCAAACGGAGCCAGTCCCTACACCTTCTGCAGAACCTTTCAGGGCGGGGGATATTCTCCCACCCTCTCCTCGGGAAGTCGCGATACAGCGCCAAATGGAGGCGTCTGCTCGTCCGAGTATTTCTGGGCAACCTGCTCCTGAGCCGAGTGTGTCACAGGCCGATTCATCGGCAGCTCCCCCCCCCGTCGTCGATGAACCTACCTTGGCAGTCGAGGGGACAGATACGGTTGAGCCCCCGGTGGCTCCCCCTGAAGTGCAGCGATGGTCGAAGACCAACCCATCAGGGCCATCGCCTGCTTCACCCACACTGACTTCAGCGCCTGTCTCTCAGGCAAGCAGCGACAGTACTGAATCGGGTGGTCAGCTGACGCCTCAGTTCGAGCCGTTGGCTCCCTCCGCAGATACCTCCGCAGATACCTCCGCCGAGGATATCCCAAGCGTTACTGGGATGGATGAACCGCTATTGTCGCGTGCGGTTTCCGACCCAATGTCTACGGCTGAGGCGAGTGACGTCGCTGTAGAGGCATCAGGACCCGATGCTTCAGTGCTGCAGGCTCAGCCGGATCAAGAGACTGCTGCCTCGCACCAACCCTCAACGCCAAATAGCAGCCCCGAGGCCCTCGCTAACCCTTTGCAGCGCGATGCCGCACCCTTACCTAGGTCGGCAAGTCCTGACTCGTCCCAGACGGCATCCTCCCCTGCGGTTGTCCCGGCGGCAACAGCCGCAGAGACGCCTGCAATTCAGCGGGTTGCGCCACAAACAGCAGAGGGCTTAGCGGCCGCTTCTCAGCCCTCTACGTCAGAGACGCCACCGGTTAATGGGCCTGAGGTGGCCCCGCCTGCAGGGGCCGCGACGCCGAATATTCAGCGCCGTGAGGTTCCAGAGCCCGCCACGGCTCAAGGGGACGATCCCACGTCTGTGGCTCCGGTTAGCCCAATTCCGCCTAGCTCCTCCTCGCCAGAAGCCCTTGTTCAGGCCAATCAGGCCAAAGGTCTGGATAGCTCAAATGTCGACAGCCCCGAACGAGCTGAGCGTGCGGCTCCCGCAGCAGAGGTCTTATCAGCACCCCCCACCTCACCTGAAGATAACGGCACTGTACAGCGAACGGCACCGTCAGCGGTGAGTGACACAGCCCCATCCGGCCTTCTCAGTGAAGCGCCTTCACCCAGGATTATCCTGGAGGTGACTGCCGGTGAGTCTCCGACCGTTCAACGGCAGGCTACGGCTGAAGTGACTGCCGAAGGTTCAAGCCGATCGCCAGAACCGGGGTTGACCGACTCATCTGATCGGGCTCCGACTGGGGCACCCCTAGCGGCAGAAGCTGCATCTGCAAAGGGCGATACTGAGAGCGGAAATTATGGAGACGAGATCGCCCCACAAGAATCCACAACTGTTCAACGGCAGGTGGATACTGGCATTGACATTACAATTCCCCAAACCTCAGCAAGATTGGACCCAGTAGGCGATTTACAAAAATCTCCCTTCACAGAAGCTCCCCCAGCTACAGAAACGGATGCTGAAGCTGGGCCTGCGTCCTCACCCAATACCTCAGTCTCAAACAGTGAAGCGCCGACCCTCAATCCTGTAGCCGAGACGTTCCGGGCTTCCTCAGCTCCGCCATCTTCTGTTAATAAGCCAACTGCAGACAGTCCAATTACGGTTAATGACACGCCCGCCATTAATCGCGCTGTTGAAACGACTGATACACCCACGACTTCAACACCGATAGATTTAACGCCTGAGGTCACACCACGCGGTACCGTTGTTGAACCTGCTAATAGCGACACATCTACAATTAGCCGCGCTGTCGAAACGGCGGATGTGCCGACGGCTTCAACGTCTGAAGCTGCATCCGGCACAGATATTCAAACAGGCGACGATGACACTTCCACCTCTGACCGTGCTGCTAAAGCAATTGATGCGCCCATCGCTCTGCCTCCTGAGGCTGCATCACCGGTTGCAGACATCAACACAGCCGACGACAGATCTACCCTCAATCGTTTTACTGAGACGGCACCGATCACGCCCCCCTCTGAGACGACACAAGTAGCGGACGCTTTCGGGGATGATAGCCCTACGGCTGAGACGTTAGAGACGCCCCGTAGTGCAGTCCAACCCGTTGCATCTGTAAGCCCAGATTTAGTGCAACGACGGGCTACACCAGACGCCCAGGGCGAAGCGCCCATAACCTCACAGCCGATACCGACCGTCGAACCTTTTGAAGAAGCGGTACCGGTAGAAGCTGGCACGGCTGACCCTGCTTCACCGGAAATTTCTCGTGCGCCAGCAGATACGCCTAACGCGAGTCAGAACATTGACTTGCCAAAACTATCGACCGTCTTAAAACCGCTGTCTGTGATTCAACCGTTTAGATCACCGAACGCACGGATGACGGTAACCAATCCTGAGAGCTTGGCGATGCTGCCCTCTGCATCATCGGAGCCCCCAAAAACAGTCCCGACGATTTCTCCACCAGAGACTTCGGCAACAGCCTCACCTAATACTCCTGTCATACAGCGTCAGCCTGAAAAGACCGCGGCTTCTGTCTCTTCAGGTGGAAACAGTGAAACCACTTCTGATATTGATATTTCCGAATATCCGTCCATGCCCTCCCCTGACGAGGTGATGACCGCATTGTCTGGATTATCTTCATCTCAGTCGCCAACAGTGCAACGGCAGCCAGAACGTAAAGATACGCCGCCAGACAAAGCTGCGGCTGAAGAGCAACCCATTTCCGTGGGCAAATCGCCTCAGGTCCAGCGAAAAGCCACAGCTCAAGCACCACCCACGCAGTGGAGCGACGTTGAATCGTTGTTTACGCCCAAGCCGCAACAGGCTCACGGGTCGCCGCCTGCTCCGCCCTCAGCATCCGCTAGCTCAGACTCCTATTCCAACTTGAAACCCTTTGAAACGATCCAAAGAAAGGCAGCACCAGCCTCATCGGATACGATTCAGCCAGACGAGGCCGCAACCATAACAACCTCGCCCAATGAACCTGCTGAGAGCACTGCTTCTCCCGAAGCATTAGACCAACTGGTTCACCAGGTGTATGCCCTGATCTGTCAACGGTTAGCAATTGAGCGAGAACGATATGGCCTTTCTCGCCGCCGCTAACGCAATGGAGAACCCTAAAAAATGCCCTTAGAAAAAGCTAGATTGACTGCCGTTGATCCAAAAGACGAAGACCTGGATATTGTCTTTATGTACAACCCAGGTGAACTTAGCTTCAGCCGTTCGGTCGAGATTGATCAGGCCCCTGGAGCCACAACGGAGGGTGGGGAAAATAAAACCAGCTTTAAACACCCGAATCCCTACACGTTGTCGATTAATGGCTTGGTGTTGGATACCTATGAAGATCAGCTCAGTGTTTTAGAACCCCTTTCTAAATTCACCAAAGCTGTGGAATTTGCCAAATCAGGCGACGGAAAAGGTCAACGCCCCCCCATATACTTGTTCACTTGGGGTAGCGTCAGCTATTTGCGCTGCTTTATTAAGAGTTTGACCTTTAAGCTCACCCTGTTTTTAACAGATGGCACCCCCGTCAGAGCGAGTGTCGACTTAAGTCTGGAGCAAGTCGATGCCCCAACCCCGAGCGGCAGTACAGGCACGCCTAACCCCAGTTCAAGTAGTCGCTCTTCTTCTAGCCGCAGTGCGTTTCTTAGCTAGACCCTTGCCTTTTTGACCCTTTTGAATGGTTTAGTTTATGGCTGCTTCTTCTGCCTCCTACGTTGCTCAGCTCACCCTCAAAATTGGGGGGAGTGAAGCCAAAGTTGATGGTACTGACGCGCTTGCCCAATTGCGCGGCAATCTCCAGCAAGTCGTAGTAGAAGAAAGCTTACATTTGCCCAGCATGGCAACCCTCGTGATTGCCAATCCGTACCAGGCAGGACAAACCGATCAGGCGTTTTTTGAATACGGGGGTAAAAAGGTCCAAGACATCCTCAAGATTGGTGAAACAATCGAGGTGGCCTTTGCCCGGAGTACCACTGAATCTCCAGAATTTAGCGATAGTAAAGCAGAAACGCTCTTCCAAGGGGAAATTACGGCAATTGAGACCCATTTCACAACGGATTCCCAAGCCCCAATCATTGTCAGAGCCTATGATAAGCTTCATCGCTTACATCGAGGGCTCTACAATCGCTCTTTTCAGAATATGAGCGACACCGATATCGTCAAAAAAATCATCGGTGAGGTGGGGCTTGATAGTGGAACTATTGATGATACAAAAGGCCCCTATGGTTATGGCGATATCAACGATAGTAAAGGGTATGTTTTTCAGTATAACCAAACCAACATGGCTTTTTTGCAGATGTTGGCCAATCGAAATGGGTTTGAATGTTTTGTCCAAGATGACAAATTCAGTTTTCGTAAGCCTAAATCTGCAAGCACCCTACAGCTTACTTGGCTGCAAACACTGAGTAGCTTTAGTGCCAGGGTTTCTAGCTCAGAACAAGTCAAAAATGTGGAGGTTCGAGGCTGGGATTATTCCACCAAGAAGGTGTTGAGTGAAACGATTAGTAGTGATGAGCTACTCACAGAAAATAGTGACTACGGTAAGGGGTCTGCGAGCAGTCAGAAATTTAACGGTAAGCCACCGACTCCTGACATGATTGTGGTGGATCAACCGTTTTCAGAAACGAATGAGGCAAAAGCGATCGCCCAAGCCCTCTTCGATGAGGTGTCTGGGGAATACATTGTGGCTGATGCTAAAGCCGAGGGCAACCCAGAAATTCGACCGGGCAAATTGGTTGAGCTGAAAGATTTAGGCCCTTACACAGGCAAGTATTACATCACCGAAACCCGCCATATCTATCAAAACAGACTGTACACCACTGAATTCGGCGTTAGAGGATTGCGGGGTGACAATCTGTTTGCCATGACCTCTGATCGAGCAGTCACGCGCCCAATTGCACCGCTGATGGTAGGGATTGTGACTGACAATGTGGACCCCAAAAAATGGGGCCGAGTACGGGTAATGCTCCCTGCGCTGACAGAAGAACACAGCACCTATTGGGCCAGGGTAATTGGGGCAGGGGCTGGCTCTAGCCGTGGCTTTGATTGTTTGCCCGAAATTAACGATGAGGTGTTAGTGGGGTTCGAGCAGGGGGATATTCACCGGCCTTATATCATCGGTGGGGTTTGGAATGGTAAGGATGCGCCCCCAGAAACCGTTGACAATAGCGTTGCTGATGGAAAGGTAAGATTGCGGACTTTTAAAACTCGTACGGGCCATACCCTACAGTTTGTAGAAGAAGATAAGGATGCTGTAAAAAAAGGAATTTATCTCGATACAGCCAGAGGATATAAGCTGCACTTTAATGACTCAGATGAACTGATCGAAGCCAAGACGGCTGGCGGTCACCAAATTCAAATGGATGACAAGAACAAAAAGGTTCTAGTTAAAACCAGTGGCGGTCAGAAAATCAACATGGAGGATAACTCTAAAAAAATCACAATATCGGGAGGTGACACGATTGAGCTTTCGGCAAATACGAAGATCTCATTGAAAGTGGGATCCAGCAAGGTGGAACTCACCACCTCAGGGATAACAATTGAATGTAGCTCTGGAAAGGTGGACGTGAAAGGAATGAACGTGACTGCAGAGGGTTCACTCAGTACTCAGGTCAAGAGTGGTGTCAATGTAAAAATTCAGGGCACAACGGTTAACATCAATTAGTTCTGGTTCTACGGTAACCTTCTATCGCTATCTAGGAATCTGTACTAAAAACTGGCACCCTCTATCCAGGAAATTCGCCAAAATTTTCTGCGTTACAAAACCCTATGAAATTGGGAAGTTCTAACTTTTAAATACCAGTAACAGTTAAGCAATCAACACCGTTGGGTAGCATGGTATCCCAAGCGATGTCGTCATCTTAACGCCACTGACTGCATTGACGCCTTCCACCGTAGAGCCCATCCTGGCGGCTGGACGACCACTGATTATTACTGTTGGGGATCCTATGGCAATAACCCCTACGCAGACTGTTCCACTCACTGAGTCTCCGACAACAGCGGCGGGTTGCCCGCCTATCAATACATTAGGAATACAGGGGCCGGTAACGGGATCGCCAGTGAGGGTTAAGTCGCCGAGACGTGCTGCGGGTGTACCCATGGTTTGCTCCTAAAATAATGATTTGAGTTTGCAAAAATGGAGGGAATCTAACAGATGTAATCAGCCTTTTTTAGAGCATCAATTTTCTCTGAGTTAAAGCTTGATTACTTTGTATTGTATCGCTATTGAAATCATGTGTCGCGAAGCTAGAAAAATGACATTGATATGAGAGGTGGGTTTTGATGCCTAAACTAGAGTCAATTGTCGATTGATTCTGCAGAAAAGGGATTTGTGGTGAACTTGTCGATTAAGCCAATTGACCAAGTCACAGGTTAAGGCTGCTGAACAATCGTCATTGTGGAGATCATGATAACCGCCTGCATATTCTCGATATTCTTTATCCACCGAGGATAGGCTTTCGAAAAAATGACGGCCACTTTCGGGGAGTGCAACTTCGTCACTACTGCCGTGAAGAATCAAAATAGGTTGTTTAAGGTCTTGAATATGGCTATGAATAGAATGGGTCGTTTTTAAATACTCAGTCACAAGACGCGCTGTACCTTTGCTGTGCCGCAAAGGGTCATTGTTGTAAGCATTGACGATTTCTGCGTCGTGAGAGCCTGAGTTGCGGGAGATGCCTGAATTGAGACTGAAGCGAGGCCATATCTTGGATAGGATTTGACCGATCGCTAGCCTCACTGGAGAGATGCCCACTGGGCCAATCGCAGGGGCCATGGTGATCAATCCAGACAACGCTTCGGGGTAATGGAGGGCATAGTCAATCAAGATCACCCCGCCCAAACTATGCCCCAACGTAAAGATGGGCTGGGCCGGGTTCTCAGTCTGAATAAGCTGATGAAAAGCGGCTAAATCTTGTCGGAATTCTTGCCAGTGGTTGATATAGCCCCGTTGCCCAGCGGAGCGACCGTGCCACCTGAGGTCATAGCCATGCACGCTATAGCCATGGTTGACAAGTGCGTGGGCGAGGCTGGCAAACCATCCGCTGTGACTTCCCAAGCCATGGACCAGGCCAAGTGCGGCTTTAGAGGCCCTATCGGGTAACCAGCGTTGATAGTACAGTGCCAGCCCATCTTGTCCGGTGAATTGTCCTTCAACATGCAACATAATCGAAACCTCGGTAGTACACAGTGGCGCTGAGATGCTTGGGAGTGCGGTTGGTTAAGGTGGCTACGATGGGATATTCATCTAAAGCTTGGTTTAGAGCCCTGCGGGAGGACTCGCTAATGCGCCATAAACCCAAGGGGGAATGATGGATGGCTGCACTGTTTTAGGCTTTCCATCAGCCGTTTCACATTATGCACGTGGGGCTTGCCCGCGAGCACAGCCAGGCGTGCGAACCTGCTCCAGGGCAAGGGAGGCTGTCGTATCCTGACTCCCTGCTGCCAGCATGACGGGAATTTGAATGGATTGAAGTCCGGTTGGGCCAAATAGTTCACTGCCCACTTAGCCTACAGAGAGCACTGCCGTGATGCAGTGATCGCGAAAGTCTGTATCAAACAATTGACCCGCCGAAAGAATCAAATGGCTTTAGCAACAAGAGAGCCTGACACGGGTGATCTGTTTTGAGGGGATGAGGTCAAACGGCTCTCCCTCGGTAGAAAAATCAGTTCGGGTAACCCCTTTGACGTATTCTTTAAACCGGCAAGTCAACGTGGGGCTAGCGCTTCGCAATCACTAGGGGCTGTGGACAATTAAAGCTAGATTCCTTGCGGAAAACGGGTTACAGCCCCTAGCTTGATTTGTCAGGACGGGCGTGGTCGTGCCTACCCAATAAGGGTTGCACCGTTGATTGTCCACACGCCCTAGGCTTGCGCCCAGGGGCTTTGCTAAACAGGTTTAATACAGCGTGATTTTCTCTTCTTTGCGTCAGTCAAGGCCAAGACCTTGGTGGCCTTACATTCATGGGATTGCCGCGATCGGATTTGTGCTGCGATTAGCCGTGGCCCTGCTGTCGGACCAGATCAATCACCCGGACGAGATTTTTCAATATCTAGAGCAAGCCCATCGCATGGTGTTTGGCTATGGCTATATCCCTTGGGAATATCGATTTGGCCTGCGCAGTTTGATCATCCCCTTAGCTCTATCTTTACCCTTAAGGGTTTTGAATGCGCTGCAGTTAGATAGCCCTGATATTTACATCCCGCTGATCAAAGCGCTCCTATGCTTGATTTCGGTTTCATTAATTTATGGACTGTACAGCCTGGGGCGGCAAACGATTTCTGAATCGGTCGGGCGCATGGCTGCCATCATTGCCTGCTTCTGGCATGAGCTGGTGGTCTTTGCCCATAAGCCCACCCCTGAATGTTTGGCCACTTATATGCTGATTGGGGCACTGGTCTGTCTTGTCAATCGCCCCAATTGGAAAATGGGCCTGGGACTAGGTTTAATGGGCGTTGGCACTGTGGCGTTACGGTTGCAATATGCACCCGCTGGATTGGTTTTAGGGGTGGCAATGTTTGTGCTGTGGCGATCGCAAAAGTCCCACATTGCCATCGCGATCGCCACCTTTTTGCTAACGCTGATTGGGGTTGGATACTTTGATTACCTGACTTGGGGAACCTGGTTTGGCAGCTATTACCATAACTATCTGTACAACCAGACCTATGGCATTAGTAGCCTGTTTGGCGAAGTCTTTTTTCTGTACTACCTCGGTACGCTGATTCTCTTTTCGGCAGGTATCTTTCCGGCCAGTATTTTTCTCGCAATTAAAAAACGTGTGCCATTTCTGAGTCTATGGATGGGGCTGCTAGCCAGTATTTTGGTGGTCCACTCCTGGATTCCAAATAAACAGTATCGGTTTGTGTTCGCAGCGGTCCCGATTTGCATTTTGCTGACCGCGATCGCCTACATTGACCTACAAAAAAGACAGCGACACCAGAAACATCCTCGCCGATCTCGACGGCTCGCCACCTTTTTCGTAGCGTATTCCTGCTTAGGAATTCTGATTACCACCTTCTTACTAACAAAGAATCCAGTGCTGCAGGGCTATTTATTCTTGTCGAGACAGGCAGAGGTGGGTGCAGTACTTGACCTGAAATCGGAATGGTATGAAACCGGAGGTTACTACTATTTGCATCACGAAGCCCCCATTTATCTTGTGGGCGACGTTGCTACTATTGCGCCCTCCGACTACGGTCAGTACGTGAGCGATATTGTCTGTGCCCACGACCAAGCCGTGATTCCCGGCTTTGCGACGGTCAAAACCTTTCGAAGCATTGATGTACGCCACAATAGTGATCCACTTGAACAATACGCAAAGTTGCCAGGAGATTCATATCAACCTCAGCAAGGTGGCGTAGATGGGGTATTGCCCCAGCCCGAGTTTGATCCGCCATTACCGCTTTTTCCACTGAGAGGAGGCTAGGGGCTGTGGACAATTGAAGCCAGATTTCTTGCGACAAGACGGTTACAGCCCCTAGCTTGATTGATCGGAACGGGCGTGGTTATGCCTACTCAGTCAGGGTTTTGCTGTTGATTGTCTACACGCGGCTATCGAACTCAGGCCGCACAGTGACCGGAGACAATGGCCTGGAATGGTTTAGCAGTCCATGATTCGATCTGCAGCACTTGCCATGAAGCAAACCCTTCAAAACCTGCGAGACAAATATTTTATTAGCGGACGGCGGGTCTCTCCCCAAGCCCTGAAATATATGTGCGACAGCCTCCAGGGCGAATCGACGCTGGATCGCAATTTCATTGTCTTGATTATTGGCTCTTGCATCATTGCCACCTTTGGGTTGATTGCCAACAGCGCGGCGGTAATTATCGGGGCGATGTTAATTGCACCGCTGATGCTGCCTATTCGAGGCATTGCCTTTGGGATTCTCGAAGCGGAAGAAGACCTGATCAGAGCGGGGTTTAAGGCCCTGGGCATTGGCACCGCGATCGCCATTCTGCTCTCGATGGGTTTGGGGATCTCAACCGGTATCGTGTCTGAATATGGCAGCGAAGTGATGTCGCGCTCACAGCCCACCCTGCTGGATTTGGGCATTGCGATCGCCGCCGGTGCTCTGGCCGGATTTGCCAAAATCGAAACCAAGCTGTCGAGTTCTTTGGCGGGCACCGCCATTGCAGTTGCGTTGATGCCCCCCCTTTGTGTTGTGGGGTTGTGGCTCGCCAAAGGTGATCTACTGGAAGCGGGGGGAGCTATTTTGCTCTACATCACCAATTTGCTGGGCATTACCCTCTCCTGCATGGTGGCCTTTTGGTTGGCGGGCTATTCGCCGCTGATTCGAGCCCGTCGCCCCATTCAAATGACGCTGATCCTGACCAGCCTTCTAGTCGTTCCCCTTGGCCTCAGTACCTTCGAGCTTTGGCGGCAAAACCGTCTGCAAAGCAGCGTTCGTCGGGCGCTTTTAGATGGAACCGTCACCTTTCAGCGTTTGCAACTGGTGGATATGCAAACGGATTGGCTCGGGGACGTGCCGGTTGTCTCGCTGGTGGTTTACGCCCGTGAACCCGTTACCCCTAAACAGGTCAAACTGCTAGAGGATTTCTTGGAAGATGAGATGGGGCGACCGTTTCAGTTGTTCTTTCAAGTCAGTGCCTTAGAAGAAGTCAGCAATATCAGCAATTTCCTCGGGGTGGCGAATGCCTTTGTGCAGCCCAACATCCCCGCTCAAACCATGGAGTCCGAAGCCTCTCATCCATTGCCGACCGTCGAATCGGTTTTAGAACCGGATGATTTAGACGTTGAGCCCGACCCGCTGGGTACAGACGTGAATAGCACCGTGCAGGATTTAGACGCTGGGCCGCAAGAAACGCCTGACTTATCAGCCCCCCTCGACGCAGAATAGGGACAAAAAACCCCCAGCCCGGAGGCCAGGGGTAACAATCAGTGTGCATCTACCACTCCAGTTTTCTCTGGGGGAGAGGGTGATCCGGACAGATCTGCCCAAAGGGGCAAATGCAATCGGTGAGCTGTTGGTTCACCCAGAGATGTCAGTGATGGCCGGGGCCAGCGACCCTCCGACCCGCAGTGTATCTATAGCCAATGCCGCAGACTTTGCGGCATTGGCTATAGATACACTGCGTCGAGCCGATTGACACATTTTCACCCTTTATAGTGACAGTGCTGCTCTTGCTGTATCCCTAGGACTGCTTGACCATGACGACGCTGACGATCTACATCACTACGGTCATCGCCGAAATTAGCCTCGTCATTCTCTTTTTTGTCTTACTCGATTGGTGTCTGAATCGGTTTTATCGCAGGTTGCTACGACTGCCGCGCATCAGTCAGTACAGGGGCAGCATTGTTGTGGTTCGCCGTAACGTTCGTGCCTTTCTGGTTCTGATTGCGTCAGTCCTCTCCCTTGGGCTCCTGATTTTCAATGGTTACTTTGCCTATCGAGGCGAAAACGTCCGTGACTTTAGCCTTCAACTCATTCGCCAAGTTCCGACAGCATTTTGGGTGGCGCTGGGGTCTGGCATTGTCAAGAGTATCGCCCTACTGATTGTCGGAAACTTGGCTTTGAAGGCAGCAGGTATTGTGCTTAAAAAAGCCTCTAAATATGCCCAAGATTTCGACAGTATTTCAGCCAATGATGAAAGCGTAGAGGAATTTTTCAAGGCGCTCAGAACCAACATCAACAGCGTCTCCTGGATTGCGATTTCCATACTATGCGCTCAATTTCTAATCTTGCCTGAGGTCGTCACCAAGTATCTCTATATTCTGCTGCGCATCTATATCATCATTGCGATTGGACTTCTGATTTTCAAGGTGATTACCGTCATTATTGACAGCTTGGATTCTCTCAGCAGAAAGTATTCAGGTCCTGAGAACTTATTGTTTCGTCTCTATGATCAGCTCCGGCATTTAATTCCTTTTCTAAAGCGATGTCTAGAGTACATTATTTATGTATTGATGGCCTCTTTAGTGGTTCAGCAAATTGATGTAATTGCTAATTTGGCGGATTGGGGAACCGTTGGGGTCAAATTAATTGCGATCGTGTTGCTGAGCCGCGTCTTGATTTCAGTCTTTCAACTGATTATTGAGGAGTCACTACTCAAGACCAAAGATTTAACCGAAACCCAGGAACAGCGACGTAAAACACTGGTGCCAATTATTCAAAGTATTTCCAAATATCTGGTCTACTTTGGCTCAGCGATTTTCATGTTAGATGCTATTGGCATTGATCCGGGACCAATCTTAGCGGGTGCCGGAATTCTTGGCTTGGCGGTTGGGTTTGGGGCTCAAAATCTTATTAATGACATTGTCTCAGGATTCTTCATCCTATTTGAGAACTATTACTTGGTCGGAGACTACATTGAAACCGATGCAGCGTCTGGATATGTGGAGGCGATCGAGCTGCGCACCACCCGAATTCGTCACCAATATGGACAGGTTTATATCCTTCGAAATGGTGATATCACTGCCGTCACGAACTATTCCAAGGAGTTTGTCTATGCCCCAGTCAATATTGGGCTTAGTGGTGCAGAAAAGTCCTGAACCCCCTATGACTAGGTGAGTCTCAAATGAGACAGAGGTTTTTGAAAGAGGCACTCCATGAGAAGCTCAAGTTCCCCAACTTAGAACTGACCTCATGGAGCATCCTCCTCTTCACCGTCAACTGCAAAAGCAGCTTCGTCAATGGGTTACCCCCAAAGACCACCGTCATCTTCAGGGCTACACGGAAGCTATCGCCGCTATCCTCCAATCCAGCAGCGCTTGCCTAGGAAAATGGCTACCTTACCTGGGGCATCGTAACTGCCAAGCCAGAGCCCATATGGAACGTCTCAGCTACTTGGTCCATAACCCCCACATCAGTGCTGAACGGTTCTACAACCGCCTTCTACAACAGGCACTTCAAGCCTTTGAGGGTAGTTCAGTCACACTCAC
>JBHJIP010000043.1:0-16832 GCA_050043365.1 Leptolyngbyaceae cyanobacterium | reverse complement strand
ACTGGTCAAGGCTCAGGCTGCTGGCATACGCTGATGTCATAGCTTCCTAGGGGCTACAGAGGTTACTTTCTGAGCCTAATACTTAGGAAGCCTTTTCTCGAAATGAGTGCTGATTGATACTTTCCAAATATCCTCTAAGGTGTCGGTTAGCTGCTTGAGCTGCAAATGCACACGCACCCTCGCTAAGATCTCCCCTTCCTGAAAGGGTTTGGGAATGTAATCTACTGCACCCACTGCAAATCCCTTGGCCTTACTCTCAGCATCAGCCGCTGCAGTGGCGAAAATAACTGGGATCGACTGTGTGCGAGGATTGTTTTTAAGGCGGCGGCAAACCTCAAAACCGTCAACGCCTGGCATTTGGACATCAAGCAAGATCAGTTCTGGCTGACTGCGATCAACGAGGGTCAGCGCAGAACTCCCATCCATCGCGACTCGGAAGCGATATCCAGCCTCACTCAACACGTCTGACAACACCGATAGATTGGTGGGGTTATCATCCACAACCAGAATGGATCCCGTTTCTGATTGGCTTGGGGTCATCACTTCACTGGATGCAATCATCAGTTGTCAACTTCTTTGCAAAATAATTTAATGACGACCTTGGAATAAAAGACCATCCTCAAAGTACCCTCGCGGCCACAGGCTTAAACACAAAAATCTCAAATACATCCCACTCCTCCTTAGGCAACAAAGGCAGAGTTCTGACAGCAAGGCTCCTTCAAGACTTTAGGGCTTTGACTAAAGACTATCTACGCAAAGCCACGCAAAAGTCTAGGCCGACAGCCTTAATACACTTAAATGACGTAACGAAATCGAAACAATTCGATCCCAGAGGTGCGATTTAGCACCCTTTTAAGTAGCCTCAATATCTTGAGGTCAGCCAGGAAATTCAGAGGGTGTTTGGACAGTTCTCGGGACTTCTTTCAATGATATGGATCACCTGAAAGCGTGACGGTAGCATCAGGGCTTCAGCTATCTTACGAATTGATTTCGGTATTGCTCAAGACTGGCTTACTCCCTTTTCAAACAGCCTCTTAGGCTGAGTAATATTGAAGCGCTACTTCCGTTGATGGCTCTGTTAGCCAAAGATAATATCTTTTACTTTATAAGCTCGTATATTTTCAGGGTTTAGAAAAAATTCGACTATAAGACGCTAATCTTTCCTGCTCTTGAAGCCCTACTATCTCTAAAAAATCAAAAATATTCCATTATTTTGTAAGGCTAAATCAGTGAAAGGTTGTCTTGGATTTAACCTGAGTTTTATAGGGGTTCTGAATTAGATTAGATGATAGTCATAAAGGGAATTTTGCCGACAGAGAAACATACGTAGTGATGCCTCGTTGTTTATGCCGACGAATCGTTGCCTAAGATCTAGGAGCAAAGCAGAAGCTCTCTTCTCTGCAAGCGTGTTTCACAATAGGGCAGTCTTTACTCAAGGCATCACGATGGGCAGTTTCCAAAGCTATTACTTATTACGTGCCAAGCAAGACGGTCGTCACCTTGCGGCCCGTGATGACGACAAAACCTACCTACTGCTTTTCATCGCCGATCACGATGCGCTCAGTTATTTGACTGCCCATGCCCAAGAAATGGGCGATCGCTTCACCATCGAGCCCCTTTCTGCAACCCAGCTCAAAGACACCTTCAGTCGCTGGAGCTTTAGCGGCATTGGTCTGGTGCGTGACCCGCTGATTCCCCGCATCGACTTTATGCATCACGCCCCCACCCTCTAAAACCCATCTCCCCCTCTTAACCTCTCTCCCTACGCCCTCTCACCCACGCCCATAGATAGCAGAAGCCTACAGCCTGTCCTCCAGTTGCGCCTTATAGAGCCCTTGGACAAAGTTTTCCAGCTTCTCGGGTGAGTTACAGTCGTTCACCGCCTCAAACGCATCCACCAACCGAGCCGCCGTTTCGCCCAGGGTGGGACTGAGAGCCCAAACATCCTGCACCCAATCCTCCGGTGAGCTGTCACCAAAGACCAGTCGATTCAGCAATTGCCGGGTGTCTTCGTTGGATAGCGCCATGCCTTTTGCCCGTAACATCCCGGTGATTGTAAGGCGTCGGGGTAATACAGAACCAGTGATAACCCAATCGCCATTGACAATCCCCTAGCTTCTTTCGGTATAGTTCATATGTATTTATCGCCTGCTGTTACTGTGCTTGCACTGTCAACGGCCAGCGATACACTAAAGTGCTCACTCCCGTGGTGTCATGCCAGAGGTCACCCAGCAACTCACCTTGTTTCCCATCGCTGACCATCAAGCCCCCCTACCCGACTACCAAGTGCGCGAAAGTGCGCGCGCCCGCCATGTTTCTTTGAAGGTGTCCTTTCAAGGAACGGTCGAGGTGGTCGTGCCCACTGGGTTCGACCCCAGAGAAATTCCCGAAATCTTGGATCGCCGCCGCAGTTGGATTACCCGCACCCTCAAGCGCATTGAGCACCAGCGCCAAGCACTCCCCCCCGAGCACCAGGAGGTGTGCCCTACCACCCTAGAACTGCGATCTCGGACCGAAACCTGGACCGTGGACTATAGCCCCACCGCCCAGGGCAGCGTCACCCTCACCCAAAGCGGCCCGCAGGTCCTAGCCTTGAGCGGCGCTGACGATCCTGAAACCCACCGCGACCTGCTGCGGGGCTGGCTGCAGCGCAAAGCCCGAGCCGAGTTTCAACCCTGGCTCCAAGACCTCAGCCAGAAATGTGACCTGGCCTATAGCCGCCTCTCGGTGCGGGGCCAAACCAGCCGTTGGGGCAGTTGCTCTTCTCAGCAATCGATCAGCCTCAACTACAAACTGCTGTTTTTGCCGCCCCACCTGGTCAACTACGTATTGATTCACGAGTTGTGTCACACCGTCCACATGAACCACTCCAAGGCATTTTGGGCGTTGGTGGCCCGCTATTGTCCGACTAGCGATCGCGATCGCGCCGACCTCAAACAAGCTTGGCAATACGTGCCCAACTGGGTCGATGCCCGTGGTCGGGGTTGAACCGCAGTGGACGCCCCATAGCGGCTACCACTGGCATGGGGATTCCCGGCGTTTTTTTGAGGGCTGGTACTTTCGGCTGACCTTGCCAGAGGTGGGGCAGTCCTTTGCCTTTATGTATTCCATCGACGACCCCGGTGGGCAGACGGCGCTGAGTGGCGGGGCCGCTCAAATCTTGGGGCCTGATGACCGCTATCTCTATTGCCCCTTCCCCGATGTGAATGGCTTCTGGGCTTGGTCCCATCGTCTGGGTTTAGGTCATTGGACGACTGAACCGATTCAAGAGACACCGCGATACCTCACCCCGGAGTCCTTTCACCAACAGATCACCCGGGGCTATCAGGTCACCTCAACCCACCACCAGGGCTGTTTGAAAGATGATCAAACGGGGGCGATCGCCCGCTGGGATTACCAGATTCAACCCCGCTATGGTTGGGGGCCTGGCCCCCAACGCCCCACTGCTGGCTGGCTCTCTTACTTGCCGATCTTTGAGCCCGGCTGGCAAGTACTCATGGCCCACGGCTGGGCCAGCGGCTGGGTGGACTGGCAAGGCCACCGTTACACCTTTGAGGCTGCACCCGCCTACAGCGAAAAGAACTGGGGCGGAGCCTTCCCACAAAAATGGTTTTGGATCCAAGCTAACTGCTTTACTGAATATCCTGATCTCACACTCACCGCTGCAGGGGGAAAACGCCAGGTGTTTAGCCAAACCGAAACAGTTGGTCTGATTGGCCTGCACCACCAAGGCAGGTTTATTGATCTGTCTTCTCTGAATGCCCAACTGTGCTGGCAGGTCAGCCCCTGGGGGAGTTGGCAGATGATCGCCCAAAATCACCGCTACCGCATCGTTTTGCAGGGCACTACTGAGCGTGAACCAGCACCTGTAAGGGTGCCCACCCGTAAGGGCCTGCAGTGGCACTGTTGGGATACCACTCGGGGCCAGCTCACACTACAACTCTGGCAGCAGAAAAATTTAGCCCCTAAAAAGCTATTGCTCGAAGCAAAGACAAACCTAGCCGGTCTAGAAGTTGGGGGCCTGGGGTGGACTGACCCTTGGCATCATCCAGAAGCCCCCTAAAAACCCGCCGCCCTGGCCATATTTAGAGCCAGGACGGCGGGTTTTAGCACTTCAGCTCAATTGGACGAGGCGCTTATTCAGCGAAGCCACTCCAAAGCGCTGCTTCGTGGGGAATAACGATCTCTGCAGCGTCAGCCGTGGCATCGGTATTGCCCTGACTCAAAGACACCCGGGTCACGGTGTACCCGGCAACGAACAAGACCATTGCAGCTAGAACACCAGCTGCAACCTGGTCCGCGCGGGACATCTGAAGATCGGTAGAGAATTGAGGATTCATTAAAGCGAGTTCCAATCGAACGGTTTCGCCCTAATCGTCGCATCAACTTTTTGTATCGAACAATACTGTTTATGAAACTTTAGCGCCGCCACTGGTCGATATAGCAGCCGCCAGTCCGGTTAGGACAAGGCTGCGACCCACTTTGCTTATTCGCTAAGGATCAGAGCGATCCGAGGTGTCTTAAGCAAAGTGGCCAGCGCTATATACAAAAGTTCGCACTGCCGGAATGGCCGTATTCATATTCAAATGGCCTTCAATCAGACAGAGAAGGTGTTTTAAAGGCGGCTGTCGATAGGCTGCTACTTTCCAGAAAGGACAGCTAAGCAGGTTTGCAGAATTATCTGTGAGATAGCGTTTTCCAGAAAACCCTCTGTAGTCCCCCTTGGCAAGGGGGACAGCGAAGCTGGGGGTCTGCGCGGCGATGTCTAACCTGATTATGTCTTCCTACTTATGAGGCTTAGTCCTGTCGCCACGATTCACTTATGAGGGGCTGTAAAAGCTGATCGGTGAACGACAAGGGCAAATCGGCGTGGTGAGACACAACCCCGTGGCCAATTCCAGCGATAAGCCCCATCAGAGCCGGACCAATTAAAAAGGCAAGATTGTGCATATCAAAATTACTGCTGTAGTCCCTGTCAGCATCCCAAGGCCCCGTGTTAGCGCGTTGTAACAAAGGGTACGCTTTCTAAACTTTCAACAGTTTGAAAAGCGCAAAGTGCAGTAATGAGGCCCTAAGCCAGGGTTGAAAGCGCATCAACCACCTGAAACCGGCCTCTACGAACGCCCTGCAGAACCCGGTTAACGGCATCCCTTTCTTCTGAAGTGAGGGAATCGTCAAATGCCGCTGCCATCAGGCCAAATCGATCAGCTAGGGTGATTTGGCGCGTTTGGGTCACCTGGGCAAATAGTTCCGAAATGGCAGAAGGGATCAGGCAGACGGGGGCAAACATTGGTCAAAACCATTCGATACCCCTAGTATCGCGGCAGCGCCATAAAGCGCCTGTGATGGCAAAAATGTCGCTTCCGTGATTTTGCTGAGACGTCATCGTAAGCGCAATCAAGCAACTTAGTGACAGGGATCACCCGCTGTGGGCCGAAGGCTTTAAGCCCCACCACCAAAGGGCAGCGGCAAGTAGTCTCAAGACAGTTCAATACAATCTTTAACAGGATTTTGGGCAATTCATTAGCTGGAGCACGCTCAATGGCATCTACTGTCGAGATACTCAGCGCCTGGATAAGGCCCTACATTTTATGAATCGTAAAAGTCATCGCCCGCAAACAGTAAGGTTTGAAAAGAAACAGCGTGAAACGATTATCGAGCTCAACGCTTGCCTTTACCCTTGCAGATAAACAATTTTGGGTACAGGCAAGACATGAAAACACGAGCAGCGATCGCTTGGGACGCGGGCAAGCCTCTAGAAATTGAGGAAATTGATCTAGCTGGCCCTAAGGCGGGCGAAGTATTGGTGCGGATTATCGCAACGGGAGTCTGTCACACCGACGCCTATACCCTCTCAGGCAAAGATCCAGAAGGCATTTTTCCGGCCATTTTGGGCCATGAAGGTGGCGGCATTGTGGAAGAAGTTGGAGAAGGGGTCACCACTGTCCAACCGGGGGATCATGTCATTCCGCTGTATGTGCCGGAATGTGGCGAGTGCAAGTTTTGTAAATCAGGTAAAACCAACCTCTGTCAAGCGGTACGGGCTACCCAAGGCAAAGGTTTAATGCCTGATAGCACGACCCGTTTCAGTAAAGACGGCACACCGCTGTATCACTACATGGGCACGAGTACCTTTAGCGAATATACCGTTGTCCCTGAAATTGCTTTAGCCAAAATAAACGCCGCTGCCCCGCTAGAAAAAGCCTGTCTCTTGGGCTGTGGCGTCACCACAGGTATTGGTGCCGTGTTAAATACAGCCAAAGTCGAGGCGGGGGCAACTGTCGTCGTTTTTGGTTTGGGCGGGGTGGGTCTCAGCGTCGTGCAGGGTGCAGTAATGGCCAAGGCGGGCCGCATCATTGTGGTTGATATTAACCCTGGCAAATTTGAACTGGCGACTCAATTAGGTGCTACGGATTGCATCAACCCCAAAGACTACGATGACCCGATTCAGCAGGTGATTGTAGATCTGACCGATGGCGGTGCGGACTACAGCTTTGAGTGTGTCGGCAATGTGGAGTTAATGCGGGCAGCGCTGGAGTGCTGCCATAAGGGCTGGGGCGAATCGACCATTATTGGCGTGGCGGAAGGCGGTAAAGAAATCAGCACGCGCCCTTTTCAGCTCGTGACGGGAAGAGTTTGGCGCGGTTCAGCATTTGGCGGGGTGAAAGGCCGCAGTCAACTTCCCAGCTTTGTGGATCGCTTCCTCAAGGGCGAAATCAAAATCGACCCCATGATTACTCAAACGATGCCCTTAGATGAGATCAACACGGCTTTTGATCTGATGCACGCGGGTAAGAGTATTCGCTCGGTCGTGATTTACTAATCTGATGACTTCTCCTCAAACCATTACTCAGAAATCTCACCAGCGCTGCTTTGGCGGTTGGCAAGATGTGTATCAGCACCATTCGGCAGTGCTGGCCTGCGATATGAACTTTGCGGTATATCTGCCGCCCCAGGCTTCAACCCAATCTTGCCCAGTGGTGTATTGGCTGAGTGGACTGACTTGTACGGAGCAAAATTTCATCACCAAGGCCGGAACACAGCAGTACGCAGCTCATCATGGGCTGATCATGATTGCGCCAGACACGAGTCCTCGTGGTTGCGGCCTACCGGGAGAAGATGACAGTTATGACTTTGGCAGCGGGGCGGGCTTTTATCTGAATGCAACGCAGGAACCGTGGGCCCAGCATTACCGCATGTATGACTATGTGGTGCATGAATTGCCAGGGGCGATCGCGGCCAACTTCCCCATCTTAGAAACCCATCAGGGCATCATGGGTCACTCGATGGGGGGCTATGGTGCCCTAATGATTGCCCTACGTAATCCCAAACGATTCAAGAGTGTGTCAGCTTTTGCGCCGATTGTGGCCCCCTCGCAGGTGCCCTGGGGCAAAAAGGCATTTAGCCATTACCTAGGCAGCAATGTAGCTGATTGGCTGGCCTATGATCCTGCCCATTTAGTGCAAACGGCTCCCGAACAATTGCCTATATTGAGTGATCAGGGGGATGCCGACGCGTTTCTCAAAGAACAATTGCAACCAGAGTTGTTGGCGACGGCGTGTCAGGCGGTCAACCATCCATTGACGCTCCGAATGCAGCCCGGTTACGACCACAGTTACTACTTCATCGCCAGCTTTATAGGGGATCATCTGGCTCATCATGCTAAAGCTTTGGGCCAGTGAGCGTAAATAGCCCCTAGGGCGTGTGGGCAATCAGCGGCGAAATCCTTGCAGGGTGAGCACTGTCACGCCCGCCCTGCCAAATCAAGCTAGGGGCTGAAACCACCTTGTGGTCAGGTATCTGATTTTGATTGTCCACAGCCCCTAGACAAAAGCGACTGTGCCGCCTAGCAAACGCAACCCTAGACAAAGCAAAAACAGGGCAAACAGGCGTTTGAGCTGAATCTGGGGAATGATGTGACATAAACTCGCGCCGATGGGAGCGCCCAGCATGGTGAAGGGTGCCACCAAGGCAACTGCAGGCCAATACACGGTCCCAATGGTGCCTATGACACCTGTTTCTGGTGAAGGCAGCAATAAGCAGGATACGGTCCCGACAATGGCAATGGGCAGGGTGAAAGAAGCTGAAGTGCCGCTGGCTTGGCCCATAGATAGGCCGGAGTAGAGCAAGAAAGGCACGCTAATGGCCCCGCCCCCAATCCCTAAGACCCCTGACTTAAAGCCTAAAATGGTTCCCACTAAGTTGACCCATTTCTGCTGGGGCGGTTCAGGGTGCTCCGGTGTAGGCAACCAGTCTAAAAGCAGTTTCAGGGCGACAAACAATAGGAAAACGCCAAAAATGCCCTCTAACCACTGGCTATTCAATTGATTAGCCAGAAGTTTCCCCAACACAACGCCGATCCCCACCGAGGGCAAAATCCGCCGAAAAATCGACCACTGAACATTTTCCCGTCGATGATGGGACAACACCGACGAGGTGGCCGTAAATATCATGATGGTCATGGATGTGCCGGCAGCCAGGTGCATGAGGGTAGGCTCCGGCAACCCCATGAATCCAAATAGGTAGAACAAACCGGGCACAATCACCATGCCCCCACCAATGCCAAAGAGTCCGGACAATGTGCCTGCTGTTAGCCCTAAGGCAGCTAACAGGGTCATGTTGAGGACATTTAGCTCCATGGGTTTGGGCGCATTAAAGATGAAGGCATGGCTGACGCGTTTTTACCCTAGCAAGAAGTAATCTATAAGGCTCAGCACGATTGAGGCTGTGAAGAACCTCACCTAGCCTCTCCTTAGCAGGACTACTGGATGCACACAAGTCAAATGAGATGTCATTTAAATACCTGTGGCCCCCTGAATCCCCCAATTCTGGGGGACTTTGAATTCCGATCTCCCCCCAGAATTGGGGGGCAAGGGGGGGCAAATGTAGCATTTTGAGGAAACAACCGAGATGTGCGTACTTGCTAGCAGCTTAGGTTGCTTTAAAGGGTTAAAGATTGGGGCTCCGTCTCGATCAGTTTTGCCAGAGCCTGCAAAAAGGCAGCAGCGTCGGCACCGTAGATAATCCGATGGTCACAGGTAATGTTGACCTGCATTTGACGCTTAACCCCCAACATGCCGTCTGGGGTGGCGACAACAGTGGGCTGAGCCCCCCCAATCGCTAAAATTGAGCCCTGCCCTGGGGGCAAGATGGCATCAAAGGTGCTGACCCCAAACATCCCTAGGTTCGACAGGGTAAACGTGCCGGTGCTGTATTCATCCGGCTGTAGCTGCTTGCTTCGAGCCCGACTGACCAGATCTTTCCACGTGCGCGATAGAGAATAAATATCCATCTGGTCAGCTCCCTGGAGCACGGGGGTAATTAAACCGCCGCCCTCCATGGCAACCGCTACAGAGACGTTAATACTGCCGTTGTATTGAATGCCTTGCTCGGTGTAACTAGCATTCAATAAAGGATGCTGCTTGAGAGTGACCGCTACGGCTTTCGCCAGCAGCGCCGTCATGGTCACCCCTTTGGACTTGATTTGCTTGTAGAGCGCATCTAAAGTATCAGTCGTGATTGCATAACCGACATGGAACGTCGGTACCGCGAGGCTGGCCACCATATTGCGCACCACCGCCCCTTGCAGCGTATTGAAAGGGACCACCTGGCCTGGAACAGCAGGGGCGGGGGTTGGCGCAGGGGCGGGAGGCGCGACTGCAGCAGGCGCTGCGGGCGCTGTGGTTACCGGCATGGGGGGCGCAACAGGAGTGGGGGCCTTGCCTGCTGCTAGCTCAACATCTTGAGCCACCACTCGGCCATGGGGGCCGCTGCCTTTAACGGTGGCGAGATCGACTTTTAGGGTTTTGGCGAGTTTACGGGCTCGGGGTGAAATGATTAGGCGACCGCTGCTGCTTGCGCCATTTTGGGCAGCGGGGACGGGAGCGGCGGGCTCGGGTGCAGGAACAGCGGGTGCGGCAGGGGCAGGGGCAGGGGCTGCGCCACCTGTTTCAGCGGCTTGTGCTTTGGCGGCTTCAATTTCAGCTTCAGTTTCTGCCAGAAGGGCGATCGCATTACCCACAGGGGCCACTTCGCCAGCCTCCACCACAATGGCAGCTAAGAACCCCTCATAAAAGGACTCTACATCCATGTCGGCCTTGTCTGACTCGACAATAACGACTGTTTCCCCCTTATCAACCTTATCTCCTGGAGCCTTGACCCAAGAGACAATCTTGCCTTCCGTCATAGTAGAGCTGAGGGCAGGCATAAAAACTTCGCGGATCATGGGGGCACTTCCAAGACAACATTCCAGATGGGCGAGTGACCTGCTCTGAATGGGTGCAAGCCTTCGCAGTTTTCAATTCTATCCTGATTAAGCCCACCTCAATAGTCGCTTTGACGGGGTGGGGTGGACGAAAAAAAGCGCGGCTTTGCCCAGTAGGGGCATGGTATGCCATGCCCTGGAGAATCTGGTCTGACAAGATCGCGCTCTGTTAACCCCTGAAGGGGGGTTCTCTCCGTGAGCCCGCAATTCCATTCGCGGGCAGAGTGGACTGATGGGTCATTGCTCATTATTGCTTCTAGCGAAATGCTTTCGTTATCAGCCTCAGTCTGAGACTTGGTGTTGACTCGATTCGGCTGTAATCCGCTGCGGCACGACATTACGTAGATGCAGCATCGTGATTCGAGTCACAATTGAGCCTAATTTGAGTCACGGAACGTTGTGGCTGGGAACAGGGTGAAAACACTGAGATGTCACCATTGCGCATGGACTAACCTCACGTCTCAAAATCAGGATCCACGGGACGATAAATTCATAGCAAAACGTGCCCTGGAGTTCCGACCATGATTGCGACTGCCCCCCAACCGCTTCAATCCAGCCAAGCCGACGCCCCGACCTATGTTGAACTCATTAAGGCCATCTTGTCAGAAACCTTGAATGACCAGGGTCTTTGGGCTGATGGCGACGAACTGGACGTCTAATTTATTTCTGACAAACTCCGACAGTGTCATTGTCCTTTCACAGCGCCCCGGCCTCGGCTGGGGTTTTTCTTTGACGCTATTTTCGGCCTATGGGTTACTCCAATCGCTGTGAGGCTATTTCCCGATACCCGGTAATGGCAGCCATGCTAAAGCGGTGTCATGTTCAATGGGTAACCAGGTCTGCTTTGGGTTGCCTACCACCTGGGGCATCAATCGCCATTGGCGTTTCCCGTCGTGGTGCTCACAGCGACCTAAATAAAGCCCCGCCGCAACATTGCCAGCCGACGTAACTTGCTGGAACCCCAAATCAATTAATTTGAGCGCGGTGTCTTTGGGATGTAAATTCCCTTTTAACCAAGGGTTACCTGACTCACTGCCTGGAATTTCAGCATGGTATTGATAAGCGCCAGAACCGATACGAGTCCAGTTGCGGGCGGCGGGAGACCAGTGATCGATCACCAATACAAGTCGTCGCTCAGGGCGCGAGTTACCATCTTGACTGCGATAGAATCGCTCCCGAAAACAAAGGTAAGGGGTATGGTCTTGGCCAGGGTAACCAGACGTGGCAATGATCCGTTCCCGAAGCCAGTTGGGGAGTTTGGACGGGGTGACCATAAAGCAATTGCATTTGCGAATAGCAGGCACGCCATTTTAGCGAATCCCTGACAGTGCAGTGATGGGGAAAAAGCCTATTCATTGACTTGATTTTCGCTAGGATATGGGCGCTGCGCCAACTGCTGGGGTCTCTATCTGTGCATGCCGCTACCTTGGGGTTAATTTTTTCGTTGCTGGGGGCAGGTTCACCGGTACCGATGCAGCCGATGCCCTGGCCTACCTCGATTACAACCCATCAATGGTCGGCCCCTTGGTTGGCCCAACTAACTGCCACTGATCCTCAGGCCGAGGCAATCGTCGAACAATACGTATCTGTGTTGGCAGATCAAGGTTTCTCCACTGCCATTCAGGGGGTTTGGGTGCAAGGGGGGGCCGCTTCTCTGGCGAACCATCAAGGTACCTTGCCTTTGCCAGCCGCCTCCTTAACCAAAATGGCAACGACCCTGGCAGCACTGATGACTTGGCCAGTAGACCACCAATTCGAGACGTTAGTGGGCTATCGTGGCACCCTCCAGAATGGCGTCCTGCAAGGGGATTTAGTGATTCAGGGGGGGCGTGATCCTTATTTTGTCTGGGAAGAGGCGATCGCTCTTGGCAATGCCCTTCAGATCATGGGGGTACAGCGAGTCACCGGCAACCTGGTGATTACAGGCGACTTCTCAATGAATTTTTTCCCGGATCCCAATTACTCCGGTGAGCTGTTGCGGGAGGGACTGGATGCAGGTCGCTGGTCTGCAGACGCCGAATACTACTACACCACTCTGCCATCAGGGACGCCCAGGCCTCAACTTGCCATAGAAGGAGCGGTGGTGCTGGGCCAGATTAATCCTGAGGCCCCGCCTCAATGGCTGATTCGCCACAAATCTCTCCCCTTAGTGGCCCTGCGCAAGGCTATGAACATTTACAGCAACAACGCCATGGCGGATCTAATTGCCTTGGGGGTGGGGGGAGCCAATACAGTTGCAGCCAAGGTCGTAGAGCAAACCCAACTGCCCCTTGAAGAAGTGCGGTTTATCAATGGCTCCGGTCTTGGGGTCGAAAATCAGATGTCGCCCCGGGCGGTAGTTGCGACCCTGCTAGCCACCCAGCAGCTTTTAAAACCCCACGGGCTGTCTGTGTCGGATGTGATGCCAGTGATGGGGCAAGAGGTGGGAACTTTGGTGGGCCGAAATCTTCCCCCTCAATCGGCATTGAAAACGGGCAGTCTGGCCGAGGTTAGCTCCCTGGCTGGGGTATTCCACAGCCGAGATCGCGGTCCCATCTGGTTTGCCATTCTCAATCAGGGGTCCGACCTAGAAGGATTTCGTGTGCAGCAAGATAGCTTGCTACGCACCTTAGAGGCCCATTGGGGGAGCGCCCCGCCGCCACCAGAACTACAGCCCAAGATCAAATTGGAGCAGGACCCTTATCGGCTGGGAGATCCCCAGCGAAATCAAGTTTATTGAATACCCTCCTATCAGGGTTTGTAGACCCTTTATAAGGGCGTAATCGATCGCTGGCAGGTGGGACAAACCGCGTGAATCATCAGTTGGCAATCCAGCAGTTGATAGCCCGATTTCTGAGCCGTTTTAGCACCCACCTTGAGAACTGAGTCATTGCGAAACTCAATAGTCTTATTGCAGCGGACACAGATTATATGGTGGTGGCGATGGGGGGCAGGTTGATTAATCTCATAGCGCTTTTGGCCTTCTGCCAGCTCTAGCTCTCGCACAATGCCCATCCGCGCCATCAGCTTCACATTGCGATAAATCGTCGACAAGCTGATAGGCTCACCCTTTTCTTTCAACAGTTCGCAAAGATCCTCAGCGCTGAGATGATCGCCTTTTGGTAAATTCTGAAAGGTGTCTAGGATGACTTCTCGCTGAGGGGTCATACGCCACCCCCGCTCGTTGAGCTCAGCCTTCATTGCCGTAGGAGTATAGGTCGCCATAGGTTGGGGATCGATATCAACAAGCACCGGTTATTGAGAATAATAGCGAAGCTGACGGCGTTTTGCAATAGCCGTCGCTTAATGCGAATTCTTCCTGACTGGATTGTTATCCATGTTCCGTTATGCAACTGAGCATTAGGGTTGAGATCGCTGGGATCACCGGCCCGCAGGTTGATCGGCTTGGGGGTTATTTGAGAATGAATGCAACCTGCGGGAATTATGCGTCCAGACCCGGGTGATGATTTCCACCCCACTTCTGCGATAGGAATTAGCCAATCCCTATTCGCTTTGCCCCCCTAAGGGCGGCAAAAGCTCGGAACATCCGCCGACCCTAATTCCAGTCCAATACGATGGGGCCTTTCAAAGGTGGGTGGCCCCGTTTGTGATGGCCGAAATTAATCCCGAATCGTGCTCCGCTCCGGTGCCTTGCTGGGCTATGGATCTGACTTTCAACATGACGAAGGAATGGTGCAACCACGAGTTTTGCCAAGACTTTTTAGAAACAGACGGTGTTTTGGGCAACTCCCAGGGCAGAATATATGACTGTAGTCTCCAAAAAGCCCTATGACCGCTGATCAACCTCTCGGTAGCTCACCCCTGTCGCCCCTATCGGCGATTTCTCTGAAGCTGGTGGGCCTGGTCACTATTTTGTCTGCCCTGCTGGACTACCTCATGCTGCTCTTTCCACCGGATTTTCTGAATCCTCAGTGGCAGCTCAGCCTCACCACTCAGTTAGTAGATCGCGGCATTGTACCGTTGGTGGGCATTGCCCTACTCCTGACTGGTTTTTGGGTCGAGCGCAGCGCTGGGCGTGCCACCCGAGGCGGCAACTTCCTGCTTGACCTTCGGTTTTGGTCCTGTACCCTCTCCAGCTTTCTCGGTATTGTCTTCTTGGTGCTGGCCTTTTTGCACATCAATAATGTGCGCATTACCAGTCAAGATCGGCTGGCCCAGGTAACCCGTGAAGCCTCCGCAGCCACCACCCAGCTTGAAGAACAGTTGCAAGGGGAAGTCGCTCAACAGCGCAACCAGCTCAATCTACTCTTCCAAGACGAAGCCCTGCTTGATCAGGCCATTCAAACCGGTCAATTGCCTGAAGACGTGCTGCGGTTCAAAGATGACCCCACTGCCCTGGATCAGTTTTTATCAGCCCGATCCCAAGAGGCCCAAAACCAAATTCAAACTGAAATTGGAACCCGTCGCGAACAGTTAGATCAACAGGTGCGCCGAGAAGCAGCTAAATCTGCAATTCGCATCTCTGTGAGTGGGCTGCTGTTGGCGATCGGCTACTCGGTGATTGGCTGGACCGGGCTGCGTCGTCTACTGATGATCAATCGCACCTAGAGCGCAACCCCCGTCGGACTTCAGTCAAGCTACCAGGATCGACTAAGCAGACGCATCAGGGTTGATCGCGGTCATGGCAGCATTTTGGCTCACGGTTTGATAAACCTCCCGCAAATAAGCCGTCACCACCCGAGCATCGTTGCTGGGCAGGGGAATGGTATTGAGCACATCCAGTGGGGTTTCTGAGGCGGGGCTGATAACCACTAGCGACGTATCTAAGGGCTGGTCATAGTGCCAAAACTGATCCAGCCGTAGCGGAGGGGCGATCTCCTCCGCATTTTTTTGTGGAGAATTACTTTGTGGGGCAGCGTCGGTAGCCTCTTCTGGGCTGGGGGGCTCGACTTGCTGATATCGCTTTTGCCGCAGGGCCGCTAAAATCTGCTCTTTGCTACGGCCCCGTAGTTGAAACAAAATAAACGGATCTTCTCGGAAGAAATCGCCGAGCTGGTAATAAACTGCGGCGATGTGTTTGCAAGGGTTTTTGGGGTCGGGGCAACTACAGCGAGAATGGACATCGGCCAGGGTGAAGGGAAACAGGCTGAGACCGTTGCTGGTGAAAACGGCCTCGATATCGGAAGGCATTTCTCCGGCGAGGAGTTGGGCAGAGAAGAGCGCCTGGGCGGCGAGGCTGTCAATCACGTAGGTCCAGTCTTCGTCGGTGAAGGCATCGAGCCAGATCGAGAGGTGGTAGGGCTCGTCAGCGGTACCTTGCACCAGTGCCGTTACCTTAGCGGCTTTTTGCTCTAGGCTGAGGATGTTGCCTTCGCGGGCGTAGCGACGACCCCGTTCGAGGCGCTTTTTAAAGCGGTACTGATTGAGTAAATCCACCCAGCGCTCGACCCACCACGCTTCTTCTTCGAGTTCGTAGTTGGGTTGAGGGGGTTGGGAAATCATGGGCAAACGGCAAGAGATATAGATTCTCTCTACAGCGTACAAGTTCTCGACGATTCAGGGGCTAGCCATAATGCCTTTACACTTGAGTTAGCGATGGGAGAACTGCTTAAGTTCCCAGATCTGGTGCCATGACCTCCACCCTGCCCACAAAAACGCTGCTGACCTTTGAGGACTATCTCGCCTATGACGACGGGACTGACACCCGCTATGAGTTGGTGGATGGTGAGCTTGTAGCTATGCCCCCAGAATCTCCGGAGAACTTGGATTTGGCCCGTTTCTTGATGCTCCAGCTTTTGAAGCACCTCCCCCTACAGCGCATCGTCCATAACACCGAAGTGGAAGTCACCGGTAGCCGTGCTCGCTGCCGCATCCCGGATCTACTGGTCCACAGTGAGGCGTCCTTAGCGGCTTTGACGGGTGCCCGTCGCGCTACGTTAACCCGCGACATGCCGCCGCCTGCCCTAGTGGTAGAGGTGGTGAGCCCTGGGGAGGCAAACCGCATTCGCGACTACCGCTACAAGCACACAGAATATGCGGCACGGGGAATTGCAGAATATTGGATTGTGGACCCGGAAGCCCGACAGGTAACGGTGTGTGAGTGGGTAGACGGTCAGTATGAGGATGTAGTGGTAACTGGATCTGAACCGATTATCTCGACGGTGATTCCAATCCTGCAGTTAACTGTCGATCAGCTGTTTGGCTTTGGGCAGTAGCGCCCCTGAAATAGCCCTACTTCATCCTGCGGCTCTGTAATTCCTATCTAAAAGTCCTATCTAAGGATGATCTTTGACGCAGCCGGCAGCGATCGGGTCGAATCCTGGGGGGAAATGGGTTTCTTCGGGGTCGTAGTCGGCAGACTCAACCTTGGCTGAAACCATCACCGCTGTTCGGAGGTTAGTGCCAATCAGCATTGCACCGCGCAGGTCGGCATCGGTCAAGTTGGCCTCACCCAAATTGGCGTAGCTGAGGTCAGCTCCACGTAAATTCACGACTTGGCAAACTTCAGTGAGAGGAAAATAAATAAGGAGTTGAGTTGTGTATTTCAGATAGGCATCATCACCTCCACGACTTGCTCAACCGATTGGCCTTGCTCAAAGAGAGCATTAGCCAACTGCAACATTGCCAT
>JBHJIP010000042.1:0-50417 GCA_050043365.1 Leptolyngbyaceae cyanobacterium | reverse complement strand
GATACTGCGCGGCGTAGTCTCTTTAGGAGAGCTCTAGGAAAGATGAGACCCCACCGCCTGCGGCACCTCCCCTTGGCAAGGGGAGGTTGGGAGGGGTCTGTCTTTCAAGGTGGGTAAAAACAATTCCAGAAGTCCCCTTAGGGCAGGCTGGCGATCGGGCCAGACCCCACCATGCGGGAATATTCACGTCCGTTATATTCCAAGATAACGAGTGGTTCCTGGTTAGACACATCGATGCGCTTCACCAAAATCTGACCCCCGGCCAAATAATCCCCTGCGTAGGTGTAGCGACTGGTGGTCGAACTGGGTTCTCGGACAATCAGAGCGGGGCGATCTCCCACCTGAACCACCCCGGTCAATTCGAGGGAATCTATGGGGCTAGCATAGGCCGCTGTTGGGGCCGCCACTGATTGAGGAGCCGCAGTTGGTAATGGGGGCGGCAGGGGGGCCAAAGGTTGAGTACTGACCGGAATAGGCGGTAAAGCAGTGGGGGCATTGGCCACTGCCGGGGGCAGGGTGCTCACTGGCACTGGAGCCGTATCCACCGAGGCGGCGGGGGTGGTTTGGGGCCGAGGCACAGGCCGTCCTTGGCTCAAGGGTGCGTAGGGGTCAAGCCGACCCGCAGCAATGTTGGCGGTGCGGGCTGACTTCGGCGTAGACGGAAATAGGTATTGAGGCGAGAGGCTTTGTAACCGCCAAGAAACCGATCCGGTAGCGTCTTCAAAGGCTTCGGCCTCGGCACTGCTGGCCGTAACGGTTGGATTATCAGATGCGGCGATCGCACTTTCTGGATTCTGGCCAGACCAAATCCGGAGACTGGCCCCCAAACCAATCGCCAAGCAGACCGCACCGGCCACGATCAGCATGGGGCGGCGACGGGCAACAGAGAGGACTTGAGTCATGGTGGCAACCTCCTGGAATGCCCAAAAGGATAGCGAACTTCTCTGGCTGTGACTCATATTCTTTATGCCAATAGCATCGACCTTCAGGGTGAGTCCGCACCAGGTAGGCCACTATCGCCTAACTCAGCCATTCGCCCTGCCACAGGTATGATGGGTCAGATCTTGGCCCTAAAACATAATCTATGGCTGCTCAACTGCGTGTTTTTGTTCCCCCCCATCCCCTCGTGCACCATTGGTTAGGCGTTGTTCGCGACCAGAACACACCCACGGCCCTGTTCAGAAGCGCCATGACTGAATTGGGACGCTGGCTCACCTATGAAGCCGCGCGGGATTGGTTACCCGTCTTAGAGGTACAAGTCGATACGCCTTTGGGAGCCACCCCGGCCCGATTTGTTAACCCCGAAGTCCCCATCGCGATTGTGCCCGTCTTGCGAGCTGGGCTGGCCTTATTGGATGGAGCCCAAGCCCTTTTGCCTCTAGCGTCGATTTACCATCTCGGTTTTGTCAGGAATGAGGAAACCTTAGAGGCCAGTTGTTACCTCAATAAACTCCCCGACCAGTTCCCGGCTGAAGCTCGCGTGCTGATTACCGAACCCATGCTGGCGACCGGGGGCACGATGCTGGCCGTGATGGCAGAGCTGGTGCAGCGCGGCGTTGATCCAGCCATGGTGCGCATCATCTCTGTCGTGACGGCCCCGCCTGCGCTGCAAAAACTAGCGGATGCTTACCCCGCCCTAAATATCTATGCCGCGGCGATCGATGAAGGGTTAAATGACCAGGGCTTTATTGTGCCGGGCTTGGGGGATGCGGGCGATCGCACCTTCGGCACTTAGGTACAACTGCATTGAATCTGACAAACAATTCTTTGCGGTCTGCCTTCCTCTAGCGGTAAGGCGCTAGGTTAAGTGAAGGTAGTTGTGAACATTACTCGGCGGTCCAACCATGGGGCAACAAGATAATTTTGGCAGTGGGTTTTTACTCGGCACCCTATTTGGGGGTCTGGTCGGAGGGGTGGTTGGGGCTGTTGTCGCATCGCGCATTAGCCGCCCCGTTGAGGAAGGCGACGACGCGCTGTTACCGCCCAATAAAACTAGCAAACTCAGCCCCACAGATGCTGATATTGAGTTGGCGCGGCGCGGTCTAGAAGACAAAATTGCTCAACTCAACAACGCCATTGATGACGTACGTCAGCGGCTCGGTGGAGAAAATAGCCATACTCAATCCGCCCAAGAAGAGCACTCAACGCAATAGGTATCTAGAGCAGGGGCTGAGCTCGCCTGAGTGACCGCATGCCCGCTATGAGCAAATTGCTTGGAGCTGGTTTCTGGGGCATTTCACATTGGCGTATTATGCAAGGCGGAACATCGTCGAGTTTCTTAGGAGCAGCTTTACGCTGGCTGAATTCTGTCTCCCTTCTCTTGGCGGTTTTCCCGGCTTAAATTACACGCCGCTCTGAGGTTAAAATTTAGAGCAACAGGGAATCGGAATCATCCGTTAAACTGAAAACCTGTACGCTAAGGCGATTTTTAAAGCTGCCCTGATAAGGAGTCAGATAAGTCTATGGGTTCTTCCGCAGTTGGATTAGTTGCTAGCACCTTGGCAACGTTCCTGAATATCTACTTTGTGCTGCTGATTATTCGGATTCTCCTGAGTTGGTTTCCGAATGTAGATTGGTACAACCCACCTTTCTCAGTAATTAGCCAGCTTACTGATCCCTACTTAAACCTGTTTCGCTCGATTATTCCTCCTTTGGGAGGCTTAGATCTATCCCCAATTCTGGCATTTCTATTGCTCCAGATTGTGGCTCAAGGGGTTAGCCAAGTCGCTGCAACCGCATCCATGATGGCTTTTTAGGACCTGCTACATCGCAACTCAAGAATCCCCTTTCAGCCATGGTTGCTTGGCTGAAGGGGGATTTTAATTCATCTACAAGGCAGCAGAGTTTCTATGACTATTTTGGTTTCTGGGACCATAGCCCCTCTTGCTCTCCTGTATTAACGGACTCGCCCTACAAAACCAGCCGCTTTAAATTTCTCTAGCCTTAAGGGCTCCGGCTGATTCGCCGCAACAGAAACCCTAATTTCAAAGGGGCTTTCACCGGGAGGTACTTCGTCAATCCCCCCTACGCGAGCACGGTTTTGCATGACGGGGTTATCCTGAGCGTCATAGATTTGCCCAAAGACATCCGCATCAATGACCGGTTTGTTCGTGCGATTCACGGCTGTGCCGGTGATGAGATAACACCGTGCATCTTGAATGGAACCTGCAGTCACTAAGCCTTCAGAAAGTTCTTCAGGACAACTGATATAGCCGAGATCTTTGAGCTCGATGGGGGTCATTGCGAGGGCCGGAGGCGAGTATAAAGTCCCCACCAACCAGGCCGCCATCGAGAGCATTGCTACCAATCCAATTTGCAGTCTTTTTTTCATGGTGGCCACCCGCCAGCGACAGACCTTCTCAGCCTAACCTGAAATGCTGCCGCCTAAGTGGTTGGCCAATGCCTGTCTCATCACGTCAACGGGCGGTAATTTCTGAGTCCATATCTCTAAAGCTGCAGCCCCTTGCTGAACCAGCATCTCAAAGCCATCCAGAGTCGTTAAGCCGCGTTTAGCAGCCAGCTTTAAAAACTGCGTCGGTCTGGGGTTGTAAATCAGGTCATAGGCGATCGCCCCAGGCGGCAACTCAGCCAAATCCGCTGCTTCAACAGGTGAGGTTTCAGTGTGAGGCGACATCCCTACCGGTGTGGTATTCACGAGCAGCATTGTTTCCGCCAGCAAAGCGCCCATGCTATCCCAGGGGGCAGTTTGAAGGGGTACGGGCCGTGGCCCTTTCCGCCAGCTTTCTGAAAAACGGTTGAGTTTTTCAGGGCTGCGACCCACCACCCAAATATCCTGACAGCCCAGTTGCTGACACCCAGCAATCACGGCTCGTGCCGCACCACCACAGCCCAATACAACCATGCGACTCTGATTCCAGTTCAATCCTTGGGCCTTGAGAGGAGCGATAAACCCGAGCACATCTGTGTTGGTTCCAGCCCACCCCTGCTCCGTTCGCCAGACCGTATTGACAGCGCCGATCGCTCGGGCACTATCGGTCAGCTCAACCAGGTGAGGAATAACGGCTTGCTTATGGGGAATGGTGACGTTAAAGCCCTGCACACCAATGGCCTCAAGTCCTGCCATCGCTGTCGATACCCCCTTGCCATGCACTTGAAATGGCACATAGACCCCATCAATCCCCAATTGTTGCAAAGCCGCGTTTTGCATGGGCGGCGAGAGGGAGTGCTCGATGGGGTCGCCAATGATGCCAAAGATTTTGGTTTTGCCGGTGATTGCCACAGCAGACGACAACGGGGACATATCTTTGATTAAACCTTGGCCACGTCTAGATTCAGCGTTTGTACCCTAAAGACGACACCAGTTGTCAAGCTGGAGGTGGTTTAGGATGACTAAATACACCCCAAAACCTTAGTTCAACGGGCCACAGCATTATGGAAGCGATGGATTTTTTTCGGATGACCGAAGGACGCTGGAAATCGCAGCGCGTCACCCATCACTTAGCGATGCGCCGCACGGAGCTAGGTGAACTGGAAATTAGCGCCACTGTTCTGCCTGCAGATTCTCCCCAGGTGCAAAACATCTGCGCCATGCATGAGGTGGATGCAGAAACGGCGATCGGGGGCATCGATGTGAATTGGAATGGGTCCATGGCCTGGGACAAAGATCAAGGGCAAGCAGGCGCAACCGTCATGGTCTTGGTCCCCAATCCGGAGCAACCCAACGAGGGATTTCTACTGCGAGAAAAAGGATACGCAGAAACCAGTCCAGTCATGGGGCGCTATCAGGTCGATGCTCAGAATGGCCTCGTGTTGATGACCGAGTACGAAACGATGAACTCGGTGGAGCGGTTTTCCTTTTTGAGTCCGACCCTCAGATTTCGTACCAGCACTGTCCTAGGACTCTCCAATACGGCCTCTTTCTGTGTTGAGACTCGCATCTCGAATGAAGAACAGAATTCACAACTCTCACCAGTTCCACCCTTACCAAGCTGCGGCTACTCAGCCCTCGGTTGGTAAGACAGTTGAAACCCCGAACTAAAGTGATCAATGGGGTCTTTACAGTCCAGACATTGCAGCTTGTAACGCTTTGTTCGTTTTGTAACGTCTTTAGGTTGGGGACACGATTGCTCAATCCCGGAAACCGTTGTAAATCACGGAAATCCAGTCGGGACAGTCCTCGTGAGAATGTTAAGCTCTGTAATGATTCACTCAGAATCCTGAGGTAGCACTCCCGCACTCCTCTATGATTACGCTTAAAGTTTGCAAAAAATTTGAGATTCTGGAGACTTAGGCGTGGCTATTTCTTTGTTGACTTACGCTCCAAGCAGTCAGAACCCTCGTGTCGAGGGTTACGAGGTTGCAGGGGATACTCAGCCTAGGGTGTTTAGCACTGATAACATCCTTGACAGTAGCGATTTAGGTGCCCTGATCGAAGCTGCCTATCGTCAAATTTTCTTTCATGCCTTCAAGTCAGATCGTGAACCGTTCCTAGAGTCCCAGTTGCGCAACGGTCAAATTACCGTTCGCGATTTTGTTAAGGGCTTGCTGTTATCCAATACGTTCTACAGCAGCTTTTACGAGAAGAACAGCAACTATCGATTTGTAGAACAGTGTGTTGAGCGTGTGCTGGGTCGTCAAGTCTATAGCGAACGCGAGAAAATTGCCTGGTCCATCGTGGTTGCCACAAAAGGTATTCAGGGCTTTGTTGAGGCGCTGCTAGATAGCGATGAGTTCCTCGAGAACTTAGGCGACAGCATCGTGCCTTACCAGCGACGCCGGATTCTACCTAGCCAGAAAGAGGCCGAGGTTGCCACAAATATTCGCTTACCTCGCTACGACGAATACTATCGCTCCATTCTGGGCTTCCCTCAGGTGGTTTGGCAGACCCAGGTTCGTCGTTTTGTGCCTCAAGAGCAGCAGCCTACTGCTGGCAGTCCCGCTTTGTTCTTGAATATGGCCCGCAAAATTAGCCCTGCTGGGGCTGTGCCACCTCGGGTTTCTACCGCCAACATCAGCATGTCTCAGGTGCCTTACCGAAAGTAGTCTGTTTGGGTCTGCTGGACTCAAGCCAGAGTCACCCTTTTCAGTAAAGTAGGTGAATTGCTCAGAATTTAAGGGAAGTGCTAGTAGCTAGCACTTCCCTTAAATTTTTTATGGCTGGGCAAAGTGGGCCTGGATATCAGCAATGGTAAACAGCGCTTCAAAGGTCAGTCCCTTTTGAGCATAAAACTCAGCCCCGCCCTGCTGGCGATCCACTAGGGCCAAAATCGTATCGACGGTATAGCCTGCTGACCGTAGCCGCTCCACTGCTTGCCAAGCCGACTTCCCCGTCGTAACCACATCCTCTAGTACGACGACCGAGGTGCCTGGCTGTAGGGTGGGTCCCTCAATGTACGCCTGGGTGCCGTGCCCTTTGGCAGCCTTGCGCACAATCAAGGGTGTAATCGGTCGCTGTTCATAGGCCCCCACAATGCTGACGGCACTCACGATCGGATCTGCCCCTAAGGTGAGCCCCGCCACGACGTTTACCCCATCAGGCACCATCGCCAGCAGTAACCGCCCGACCATCAGTCCCCCTTCAGCGTGAAGGGTAACTTGCTTACCGTTGATGTAATAGGTGCTTTTTTGTCCTGATGACAGGGTGAAATCCCCCTCTTTATAGGCTGCTTGACAGAATAAATCGAGTAGGCGATCGCGCAAATCAGGTAAGGGCAACGTGGTTAAAGTCGTCATTTCGGCAGAATTGGGCACAGCCATAGTGGGAAAAATGAAAAAATAGTGAGCGTGTTAGGAAAGTTTGCGATATAAATAAGCGGGCAGGCCCCTTGCTCTGGGGTAATTTAAGGTTCGCGATGTGACCATCAGCGAATTTTAACTGCTGTACTTTTCCTCAGGACTGTCTTGAGTAGAGGTCCATTCTTCAACCCAATGTTTATCGTTTCTCAGTTCCCAGGAGCAGAGTTATGTCTATCCGATTTATGTCCTGCCTAGGTGCAGCCGCCATCACAGCCGTGTTGGCATTGGTTTCTTCGGCATCTGCTCAAGAGGCTCCGAGAACCCATTCCAGCAACGTGCCAGATGCCATTGATGAGATCTATCACGGCAACCGCAGCACTTATTTTGATAACCGCACCGCTTGGCGTCAGGCCAGCCACATCCTAGGATTCGGCGGCTTTGACAGCGCCGCCTTCCCTGAGCGAGAAATTGAGTGGGATGCCGATGCCATTCATCGGGCTCATATTTACCTGATGGATGTTCAAAATACCTCTGATCCCACCATTCGCGTGCCGGACTTGTATAACCCCTACAACACCTCAATTCAGCTCCTGCCTGTGTCGCAGTTTGGTAGCCGTATTTCAGGCAGTGAGTTTGTTTATGAGCGGATTCCCATGCGCTAAACGCTCAAAATAGAAGGACTGGAAACGCGCCCCAACCTGATCGGGGCGCGTTTTTTTGATCAGACATATCGAGTCAAATTCACCCGGTAACGCTGTTTCTTCGTTACAGCAATCTCCCCGATCGCCAATCGTCCTTTACTGCGAATAGCGACTAAGTCTCCCGGCTGCAAAGCATGGCTGGACTGGTTGATGGTTTTCCAATTCACTCGCACATCCCCAGAATTGATTAGGTCCACCATTTTGCTGCGGGACATCCCAAAGCCAGCAGAGGCAACCGCATCCAGTCTGAGTGAGGCTTCGACGGTGGTCAGTTCCTTTTTCTTCGGTTGGCGTACCCGCAATTCTTGCCAGTCAATGGGACGGGTTTTAACCGGCACCGATCGCACTTGAACTAAGTGCATCTCTAAAAATGAGACCAGCTCTGGCACCACTATGGCCTGGGCACCCCGTTCCCCCAGCACAATAATGTCGCCAACTTTTTCGCGAACCAACCCCGTCCCGAGCAGGGCACCCAAAAAGTCACGGTGGGACGCCGTGACGAACAGAAAATTACCGGCGATGTCTAGCAGCACTAAAGGAAGTTGATCAGTTTCTAGAGGGAGTTCAGAACGGGCGATCGCCCCGCGTTGTCGCTCCGCTTGGGGATAGCCTCCCCAAGCCACAAACTGTACATCTGTCAGGCGTTGAAACAAGGTTTGAGCTTCAGCGAGTTCAGGGGGTGAAAGAAAGTCGGTGACCACCACCTCCCAAGTGCGTATCGCCTGATCGGCTAAATCTAGGACCCGAGTCAGGGCATCACGATTTTCAACCGTTTTGAGTAAATCGTCTTTAGGCAACATGCTTGGGTGGGGCCAACGGAGATAGATCTGCAACAGACTCCACCATTTTGCCTCGAAGCTGCTCTGAGGCACCAGATTAGCCTATGCAAGGCTCACGGAAACATATGGCATATGAGGCCTTAATGACATTCTTCCTTTCCAACTGCCGTAATTTGAACGGTAAAATACTGTTGCAGGCCGTCACTACAGCGCCTGAGTCGATGTGTTGACCTAGAGGATGAATTCAATGGCCCGGTATCGATCCGTCTTAGGGATTTTGTTCGCGGTAGTCGCCACCTTTTTGGTGAGCTGCGGGGGTCCCCAAACCGCAAAGGTCACGACTTATACCCCGGAGATGCTGGAGCAGATTCAAATTTTGACTCCTCGGGTCGTGGGCATGCGCGATCGCTTCCCCGAGTTAGAAGGCTATATCCAAGGCAAGGAGTGGGTCAATATCCGTTCCTTTATCCACGGCCCCCTCGGCGAAATCCGCCTCCGCCTAGGTCGAATTGCCAACCAGCTACTTCCAAGTGACGTCAGCCAAGCGAAGGCGCTGATTGACGACCTCTCGGTGCATCTAGAGCAGTTGGACGCAGCGGCAGCTGAATATGACCCAGTCGAGTCAGGTAAACAATACCGTCTTGCCCTAGATGACCTAAATGCGTTCTTTGAACTCGTACCCAGCGCCGCTGAATAAGCATGACCCGAGTTGTGATAGTGGGCTGTGGCATCATCGGGGCCATGGTGGCCTACGAGCTGAGCCGACAGCCCCACTTCACCGTCACGGTCATCGATCAGCATCGCCCCGGCCAAGGTGCGACGGGAGCGGCTTTAGGCATCTTGATGGGGGTCATTAGCCACAAGACCAAAGGCCGCAATTGGCGACTGCGAGAGGAGAGCCTGCGGCGCTACGAAACCCTATTGCCAGAGCTAGAGGCCTTGACCGGTATTTCCATTCCCCATAACCGTCAGGGCATTCTCAGCCTCTGCACCGATGCTGAAGCACTACCCCGCTGGGAATCCCTACAGGCGCGACGAGAAAGGCAGGGCTGGCCCTTAGAGATTTGGTCCCCTCAGCAAGTCAAAACGGCTTGCCCCCATTTAGAGCCAGCCAACCTCGTCGCGGGGATTTATTCCCCCTGCGATCTCCAAATTGCCCCTAAAGCCTTAACCCAGGCACTGGTAGAAAGCGCAAAGCATCACGGGGCAGACTGTATCTTTAATAGCTTAGTCACTGGGTTTCAAGCTGTTGATGGGCAAGTTAATGCTGTCAAAACCCCATCGAGTTGTTACTCAGCAGATGCTGTAGTGATTACCGCAGGTCTCGGTAGCGCCGCCCTAAGCCAATCTCTGGGGACAGAAATGGCCATTGGTCCCGTACTCGGTCAGGGCATTCGGGTGCGTATGCCATTCTCCCTAGGCAACGAAGACTTTCAGCCCGTAATTAATAGCCATGATGTGCATCTAGTTCCCCTGGGCAACCGAGAATACGGCGTGGCCGCCACAGTCGAATTTCCTCCTGATAACGGAAAGCCCCTCCAAGCCAATCCGAGCCAGCTTGAGGCTATGTGGCAAGTTGCCGTCAATTACTGCCCGTTCCTAATCCAAGGCAAGAGACTGGAACAATGGCAGGGACTTCGACCGCGGCCCCAGGGGCGGCCTGCCCCGATCATCGAACCACTCGCGGATTATGCCAACGTTTGGCTAGCCACCGGTCATTACCGTAATGGGGTATTCCTAGCCCCGGCCACAGCGCAACAAATCCTGCAATCCTTACAGAACCAGCTATCCTTACAGACCCAACTATAGGGACCTTAACCCTCCCAAAACCCAGCTTGGACAGACTCAAAAAATATTTCAAACAGTACCTTCGCTGGGCCATCTTAGCTTTCACGCTGACCTTCATAGCCCAGACCTTAAAAACCCATTGGCAAGAGGTCTTAACCCTCCAGCTCACAAATCAAGTTGGGCCTATCTTCTCGATTGCGTTAGGAATCACCCTCCTCGCCCATATTTGGTCTGGTTGGGTCTGGGGATGGATCATCCAGAGCTTAGGTCAGCCCACACAGCGCGTATGGGTGATCTCCACTTACCTCAAAACAAATATTGCTAAATATCTGCCCGGTAATGTTTGGCACTTTGTTGGGCGGGTGCGTGCCCTGCAAAATCAAGGGGCCTCAACCGGAATTGCGGTTATGGGAGTCGTATTAGAGCCCTTAATTATGGCGGCCGCAGCGTTGATTTTGGCGTCCTTGAGTCGCCCAGATCAGCTATCGCTGCAGTTTATAGCGTTACTCGGGGTTTTGGTCAGCATTCACCCCCGGATTTTGAACCCTATCGTGCGATCGCTTAGCCGCGCCAAATTAATTGCAGCAGATGTCACTCCCACACAAAATGAAACCCAAGACGCAATCAAGACGTATCCTTTATTTCCACTCCTCGGCGAAATTATCTTTGTCTTAGGCCGAGGAATCGGATTTGTTCTAGTTGTTTTTTCCTTGATGGCAGACCCTACTATTAACTACTTTCAGGTCATGGGAAACTTTAGTATTGCCTGGTTGATGGGTCTGATTATTCCAGGTGCGCCGGGTGGGTTAGGCGTATTTGAAGCCACAGCATTAGCTCTAATGACACCCACTATTCCAACAGCTGTTGTGCTTGGAAGTATTGCCCTTTATCGCTTAATCAGCACAGTTGCCGAAGTTTTAGGAGCAGTAATGGTGAACCTAGATAGTTTATGGAATCGTAAATTTGACCAAGCGTAATCTATCCATGACTTACCCAGATCATCTCACCGCTTCAAACACACCGAACCCTAGTTCAGTCATACTCTCCATCGTTGTTCCCATTTACAATGAAAAGGACAGTATTCCTTCACTTTTATCCGTTATCCAAAGTAGTCTAGAAGCCCTAGATATTCCTTACGAAATCATCTGTGTTGATGATGGGTCTAAGGATGGATCAGCAGATTTATTAAGAGACTATGCCGAGAAGCGCATAAATTTAACGGCAGTCCTATTGCGTCGCAATTATGGTCAAACCCCTGCCATGGCGGCCGGATTTGACCACGCTAGGGGCGAGGTTATAGTCACCATGGATGGGGATTTACAAAATGACCCTGCGGATATTCCTAAATTATTAGTCAAGCTTGATGAAGGCTACGACCTTGTCAGCGGTTGGCGAAAACATCGCCAAGACAATGCCATTACCCGTCTTTTGCCTTCTAAAATCGCTAACAGCTTAATCAGCTTAGTGACCGAAGTCAAACTCCATGATTATGGCTGCTCTTTAAAAGCTTATCGAAAGGAAGTGGTTCAAGATATGAATCTTTACGGGGAGCTTCACCGATTCCTACCAGCCCTAGCTTTTATTGAGGGAGCTCGCATTACTGAAATACCAGTTAACCACTATGCGCGTAAATTCGGCAGTAGTAAATACGGCCTAGGGCGCACCTTTAGAGTCGTCATGGACTTGATGACGGTCTACTTCATGAAGCGATTTTTGACCAAGCCTATGCATGTGTTTGGATCCCTAGGAATGATCTCAACCCTCTCAGGAATTGGTCTAGGAATTTACTTGACTCTGGTGAAGATTTTAGCGGGTCAAGATATTGGCGATCGCCCCCTTTTAATCTTGGCGGTCGTTTTGTTTCTCACCGGCATTCAACTATTTAGCTTTGGCCTGCTGGCAGAGCTGTTGATGCGCACCTATCACGAATCTCAGAAGCGACCGATTTATCGAATCCGGGAAATCGTTTCTGCGTCAGGTCTAGAGAACAACTAAAGCTGCTGCTAGAGGTTGCTTTTAGAAAATAGAAAGGAGGTAAATTAGCGTAAATAGCACAATCCAAATTACATCCACAAAGTGCCAATAAATCTCGGCCATTTCCACACCAATATGGTGGTGAGGACCGTAGTGACCTTCTCGCCGTGAGCGCCACAGCACCCCGAGAATCAGCAGCAAGCCAATAAACACGTGCAGGCCGTGAAAACCAGTGGTGAGATAGAAGCAGTTACTAAATAGATTGGTACTGAGCCCGTAACCGAGGGTCATGTACTCATAGGCCTGACCCGCCAGGAATACTGCGCCCATCAGTGCTGTGACGATGTACCACTTGCGTAGCCCCGCCACATCCCCCTTCTTAACGGCAGTGTCGCCAAGGTGAATCACAAAACTGCTCGACACCAGAATGACGGTGTTGATCGCGGGCAGCAGCAGTTCTACTTCCGTTTCTTCTGGGGGCCATGCAGCAGCGGCGGCACGGTACACCAGAAATACGGTGAAGAAGCCGACAAACATCAATCCCTCAGAACAGAGGAACGTAATTAATCCCAACACCCTTAAGTCAGGGTGTTCTTCATGATGGGCAACGTCCCCGGAGGCCTCTACCGCTGGAGTGGGTAGATCTGAGTTGGATTCAATCGTGCCTTGCATAGGTCCTCAAAAGGTAGTGGATGGCATTACAGAGAGAAATGGGAGAGGCGAGCCTCTCCCTACGACGCAATTAAGTATTTACAGCCTCCGTCTCCTCGGCAGACTCCTCTCCATAGGCATAGGGCCCTTCGGTGAGTACGGGTAGGACTTCCCAGTTCTCGATAATTGGAGGAGAAGCAGTCGTCCATTCAAAGGTATTGGCATTCCAAGGATTGTCCTCTGCTTTCGGCCCTTGAGACCAGCTCCAGATCGCATTCGCCAAGAAGGGTAAGAGTGACAGACCCAACACGATGGAACCAAAAGTGCAAAGCTGATTCAGGGGTTGAAATTGGGGATCGTACATGGCAACGCGGCGAGGCATGCCCTGTAAGCCCAACTGATGCATGGGCAGGAAGGTGAGATTGGTACCAATAAAGGTCAGGATGAAGTGGGCCTTGCCAAGGGACTCATTTAGCATGCGCCCCGTGAGCTTGGGATACCAGTGATATAGACCTGCATAGAGGCCAAAGACTGACCCACCGAACAGCACGTAGTGGAAGTGCCCCACCACGTAGTAAGTATCGTGAACGTGGAGATCAAAGGCGGCAGTCCCTAGGGTGACGCCACTCAACCCCCCAAACACAAACATAGCCAACAACCCCACGGCAAATAGCATGGCACTGGTATACCGGATTTTGCCGCCCCACATGGTGGCAACCCAGCTAAAGATCTTGACGCCAGTGGGCACCGCCACAATCAGGGTGGAGATGGTGAAGAAGATCCGCATCCAGGGTGGGGTACCACTGGTAAACATGTGGTGTACCCAGACAAACAGACCGACCAGGCAAATGGTCAAAGAGGAGTAAGCGATCGCCTTATAGCCAAAAATCGGCTTACGGGCGTGAACCGGAATCACCTCCGACATAATCCCGAAGATCGGCAAGATCATCAGGTAAACCGCTGGGTGAGAGTAGAACCAGAATAAATGCTGGTACATCACCACATCTCCCCCATTGGCCGGGTTAAAGAAGGAAGTGCCAAAGTTGATGTCAAACAGCAGTAGGGTGAGGCCAGCCGCCAATACGGGGGTCGAAACCAGAGCCAAAATCGACGTGGCCATCATTGCCCAACAGAACAATGGCATTTGATCCCAGGCCATACTAGGGACCCGCATCTTCCAAATGGTGACGATGAAATTGAGAGACCCCAAAATCGAGGAGGTTCCTGCCAATACAATCGCCAAAATCCACATGGATTGGGCCGTATTCGCCGTCACCACGCTCAAGGGCGGATACGAGGTCCACCCCGCCTGGGCTCCCCCAAAGAAGAAGCTGCCGACAATCAGCATGCCTGCAGGTACAGTCACCCAAAAGGCAAGGGCATTCAGCTTCGGGAAGGCCATATCCCGCGCCCCAATCATCAGGGGCACAAGGAAATTACCAAATCCACCAATCGAAGCTGGCACAATCCACAGGAAGATCATGATCGTGCCGTGGTTAGTCAGAAAGGCATTGTATAGATCGGGACTTAGGAAATCTGAGGCGGGAGTAGCGAGCTCAAGTCGCATCGCCATGGCCATCAAGCCGCCAACGAGATAAAAGATAAAGGACGTAACCAGGTATTGAATCCCAATTACCTTGTGGTCAATGTTAAAGGTGAAATAGTCGTACCATTTCCACTTTTCGGGATGGTGGGGCGGGGGTGTCGCTGGAACGACAACCGCCTGGGTCGGGATTTCTGCTTGGGTCATGGGGTATGAAAAGGGGATTTATTTTAAAGAAAGATTGGCAATGAGGTCAGCGTTAACGCCCATCTCTTCGCCATAGGGAGAGAGATATTCTTCTGCAGACAGATCCGCAGGAGCCTTGGCAATGGTTTCATTGACAGGAACTTGAGCCACCCTTTGGTCATACCAGGCTTGATAGTCTTCAGGACTATGAACAATCACCTGAGTACGCATCGAGCCATGGTAGCCGCCACAGAGTTCAGCGCAGACCACAGGATAACTACCCTCTTTACTGGCAATAAAGCGTAAGGCCGTTTTCTTGCCTGGAATGGCATCTTGCTTAAGGCGGAATTGAGGCACCCAGAAGGAGTGAATCACGTCTTTTGCAGAGATATTGAGCTGCACATCCGCACCAACGGGGACGTGTAGCTCACCGTCAATGATGTTGTCTTGGGGATAGGTAAAGATCCAGGCGTACTGCATTCCAGTCACATCTACCTGCAAGTCGGCCAAAGTATCCTCATTTTCAAGGGGCGCACCGAGGCCAAATACACCATTCTCGGCAACCAGCGTGCCTTCAGGTTCGGCTGATGATTCTGGCAGTGGCGCTTCGGCAGACTGGGCAATCATGGTGCCGTGATCGTGAGCCACATGGCCGGGAGTAATCCCCCCAATATCTAGAAATACCTGAAAACTGTAGAGCCCCAGACCAATCACAAGAATGGTTGGGATTGCAGTCCAAAATGCTTCTAGGGGCAGATTTCCCTCAATGGGAGGACCATCTGTCTCGTCACCTTTGCGCTGACGAAACTGAACCATGCAATAGAGGATTGCCCCTTCTACGAGTAAGAACAAAGCGGTCCCCATGACTACCATGGAGTTGAAGAGTTCATCCACAAGAACAGATTGTTCGGAGGCTTGTTCTGGCAGCAAACCATGGTTTTGCCCATACCAGAAGCTAACGAACGTAACGGCAATCCCAATCGTGAGGGTCAATAAAGGCGCGGGAATTTGTTTCATGGAGGCATACCCCGCATCGGGGAATGGGCATTGCGTCAAGTCACTGCACCAATACACTGATACAGCTACTGTTGACATGCTAAGCACCCTGTCCTGATCCCGAGTGAAACTTTGGATTTACTTCACCTGAAGTAAGGCTTACGGCTACTGCGTTACATTCTGAAACAAAACATCGCTTATATCCCCATGAAACAGCTCGGAAACCTCGGCCTTGGATTAACTACCGGGGTCTTACTCTTAGTCGGAGGCTGTCCGTTTCTCCAGAGTGCTGAGAAGGTCGCCTCAGAGCCAGCCAGACCCATAATCTCTGCAGACCCTGATTTACAGGCAGAGATCAGTGAGGATATTGATGCCTTGGTTGCGTCTACGGTGGTCTCGGATGAACCTGGGGTTGCAGTCTTAGTGATGGCAGATCAAAAGGTTCTTTATGCCGAGGGTTACGGGGTCAGTGACATCGAAACTCAAACGCCAATCACCCCAGAAACTGTATTTGATTTGGCATCTGTATCTAAACAAATGACGGCGATCGCCATCCTGATTTTGTCGGAGCAAGGGGACGTGCAAATCGATGCCCCGATTGTGGAATATCTACCGGATTTTCAAGACCCTAACTCTGATCAGCCGATTTTACTGTCGGATTTACTGCACCACACCTCAGGGCTCGCGGACTACACCAGCGACGCTTGGGACGGTAGCGATACTGACTTTGCCACCTTAGATTTGGAGGCCCAACTCACCTGGCTGAATCAACAAGCAACCGTCAACAGGCCCGGCGGCGTCTTCGAATACAACAATAGTGGTTATGCGCTCCTGGCTCTGATTGTGCAAAGGGTTTCAGGCCAATCCTTTGCACAATTTATGGAGGCTGAAATCTTTGCCCCGGCTGGGATGTCTCAGACTCAGGTGTATCAGCGATTGGGTCAGGTTATTCCCAACCAAGCCACAGGCTACATCGTGGATGATAACGGTGAGGTCGAACGCTCCTCATTCCCATCTGTGATTGCAGGGGATGGCAATGTTTTTAGTAGCCTGACGGATCTGGCTCAATACGATACGGCACTACGACAAAATGCCTTAGTTTCTTCAGAAACCTTAGCTCTAGCCTTTGCCCCAGGGGAACTGGCTGACGGTAGCCTGATTGAAGATGACGGCGAAAGCTATGGCATGGGCTGGCAGATCGCCTCGGGCTACGTTCACCACAGTGGCGGTTGGCTGGGGACCAGCACCTACTATCGTTACTACCAGGGGCCAGAGGTCTCAATTATCGTGCTCTCCAATGATGAAAACTACGACCCGGTGGCCTTGGGTGAAGATATTGCCGAGTTGTTGTTTCCGTAAAGGGCGATTTGTGGGGTTGTCCGTGTGATTCAAGGTCTTAACCACCGCTTGCGCCAGGCTCCCGTAGAGGCGAGTGGGGCCTGGGCTTGCTCTTGAGATCGCCGTTCCCGAATCATTTCGGCGCTGCCCTGTAAGTTCGGGTCGCGGTAGGGCACAGCGGCACGGGTCTGTAAATGCTCTAGTTCTTGGATTGATAGAGGGGGCAAATCCTGATTGGCCCAGCGGGCAATGGTGGAAGGCCATTTACGCCCCACCGCGCGGATTGCCCCTAAATGAAGCCCCGCTAGCTGCAGGGCCGTTCGTACCGCAGCAGCACAGGAATAGGTTGCCAAGATTCCGTCTTGCTTCAAGCATTGAGCAACCAAATTCAGAAATTCGACAGTCCAAAGCTGGGGGCAACGGGGGGGCGAAAACGGATCTAAGAAAACGCGATCGCCCTGCCACCCCTGAGCCACTAAAGTTTGAATGTGTTGGCGAGCATCCCCAATCCAGAGCTTCCCCTGGCAGCGGCCCTGAACTTGTCCGTCCTCGGCCAAAGCGTGCAGAACAGTTTGAATAGGCCCTGGCCAAGCTTTGGTGAGGTTTTGGGCGATCGCAGCCTGGGGTACCTGTGGATCCAGTTCCAATCCCATCACCATCACTTCGCAATCCGGATTAGCCGCCCAAATCGTTTCTAGGGCTGCAACCGTGTTGTAGCCCAATCCATAGCAAACATCGAGTAGCGCGATATGGCAACGTTCTTGAGCCAAAGCCGATAAATGGGTCGCCGCAGCATAGGTGCGCCGGGCCTCATCGTAGGCCCCCTCCCGGCTATGAAACCATTCCCCAAACAGATCCGAGTAAAACGTATGGCTACCGTCACCCGTAGGCGTAGGTTCAAAAAGCGTCAAGGCAGGGCTGGGGTGGCTGCCGCTAACTCTTCCAACTGCTCTTGCTGATCCTGGGTGATACAGGATTGGATCATGTCCTCAATCTCACCGGTCAAAACGGGCGTGAGAGTGAAGTTTTGGCCTAAGCGATGGTCGGTAACGCGATTGTCTTTGTAGTTATAAGTGCGGATCTTCTCAGAGCGGGACCCAGTCCCCACCTGGGACCGTCGCATTGAGGTAATTTCTTCTTGCTGTTCCCGCAGCATCATTTCGTAGAGCTTGGCCCGCAGGATTTGCATCGCCCGCTCTCGGTTCTGCAACTGCGATCTCTCTTCGGTACAAAAGATCCGAATGCCCGTGGGCTTGTGGATCAAATCAACCGCCGTTTCCACCTTGTTGACGTTCTGACCACCGGCACCGCCGGAGCGCGCCGTGGACATTTCGATATCCTTGGGGTCAATCTTGACCTCAACATCATCCACTTCCGGCATGATTGCCACGGTTGCTGTAGAGGTGTGGACTCGCCCACCCGCTTCAGTCACGGGCACCCGTTGAACCCGATGGACGCCGGACTCGTACTTCAGCTTGCTATAGACCTGATCGCCTTGGATTTCAAGGATGGCTTCTTTAACACCACCCATATCTGCTAGAGATTCGCTCACCAGCTTGACCCGCCAGTTTTGCCCTTCGGCATAGCGAGAATACATGCGCACCAAGTCACCGGCCCAGATACCGGCTTCATCTCCTCCGGTCCCGGCTCGGACCTCCAGCATGATGTTCTTGTCATCATTGGGGTCTCGGGGGAGTAGCAATACCTTAAGGCGATGTTCCAGGGTCTCGACTTGCTCTTCTAATTCTGAAACTTCAAGAGAAGCCATTTCACGGAAGTCTGGATCATCGGCAGATTCCCTATAGACTTCTTTGGCCCCAGTCAGCTCTTCCTGGGTTTGCTTCCAGGTTTCGTAGGTATTGACCGTTTCCTCCAAAGAGGAACGGGCTTTGGCAATTCGCTGAAACTCATCCGGATCCCTTGCTACATCCGGATCAGCCAAACGTCGCGTTAATTCGTGAAACGTTTGGTCGACGGAGTTGAGCTTATCTAACAGATATGTTTCAGCCATTTACTGACCTATGGGCTAAGTAACCTAAATATTCGTGCATGCCCGGCGGCAGTGGCTTGGCTACTTCTCTTCGGCACCCGTCTCACCAGGCTCAGCAGGGGGAGCCATGCCGTATTTGCGCATAAACCGCTCGACTCGGCCTTCGGTATCAATGATTTTCTGGGTGCCGGTGTAAAAGGGGTGGTTCCCAGACCAAACATCTACACGGAGTTCGGGCTTGGTGGACCCAATGGTCATAATGACTTTGCCATCACAGTAGACTTTGGCTTCGGGATACCATTCGGGGTGAATTTCGGGCTTTGGCATAATAAATGACTCAAAATCAGTAGAACTGCAAAACAAACCAGTTGGGATTTTACCCAACTGCCTTGCTGAAGAGACCCATTAACGTTTGGAGAACTGAGGGGCTTTCCGGGCTTTCTTAAGACCATATTTCCGGCGCTCTTTACAGCGGGGGTCACGGGTCAGATACCCTTCAGTCTTAAGCGGCTTTCGATTCTCAGGATCAAGCTCACACAACGCCCGAGCCACACCCATCTTGATCGCGTCAGCATGGCCGGTCAAACCACCCCCATGGACATTTGCCAAAATGTTGTAGTCATTTTCTAAGCCAAGGGTCTCTAGGGGAGCCTTAGCACTAGATAAATAACTGGCGTTGTACTGCAAATACACATCGCCAGGGCGGCCATTGATGGTGATTTGGCCATCACCTGGGACCAGACGAACCCGCGCGATCGCCGCTTTACGCCGTCCTGTCCCCCAATACACAACGCGATCGTTGGCTTCAGTCGCTTGCATGGTGCTTTACTCTCCTAAAACAGTTTGAATAACAAGAGTTTCTGGTGACTGAGCTTGATGGGGATGCTCAGAGCCCGCGTAGACCTTCAGCTTGGTAAATAGCTTTCGTCCTAGGGCATTTTTAGGCAGCATTCCCTTCACAGCTTGCTCAATAATGCGCTCAGGAATCCGGTCTTGGAGCTTGGCAAAGGTTTCAGTCTTCATTCCACCGGGACGACCCGAGTGACGACGATAGATTTTCTGTTCGCGCTTATTGCCCGTTACCGCCACTTTTTCAGCATTGATTACAACCACAAAATCGCCCGTGTCCATGTTGGGGGTATAAGTGGGCTTATTTTTGCCCCGTAAGATCCGAGCAATTTCAGTTGATAGGCGACCCAAGCGTTGATCCGCCGCATCAACGACGTACCATTTTTTCTCAAGGCTATCGACCGGGGGGATATAGGTTTTAGTCATCGGTGTTTCCTACTGGTCTAACAATCAATCGCAAAAGACAAAACTTAGAAGGGGGTTTTCACACCCGCTATACCGCTACAGACAAGGGGGGTGGGTTCAAGTGAAATTGGGGCTGGGTGTCAAACCAAATGTTGGGGGAAAAAGGAAAGACATCATAGCCAACTCGAAGCAAACACAGCCCCTTGGCGGGTGCTGAATATTTAACGCGATCTCGCTGCTGAGTCTGCCATAGATGGGTAAACTCAGGCACCGTTAAAAGTCCGCGCCCCACTTGGACAAGTAGCCCCATGATCAAACGCACCATACCGTAGAGAAAACCACTTGCCTGTAGTTCTACCATCACAAAGTCAGACTGGCGGTAGCACACCGCATCCTGCAGCTCTACCCAAGAGTGGGCTCGCCCTGAACCGGCACGGTGAAAGGCTGATAAATCGTGGTGCCCAACCAGGGGATCTAACGCCGCTTGCATCAGATTCTCATCCAGGGGTTGGTAATAGTAATGCCAGGAGAAGGGGCTCACAAACAAGTTGGAAACCGTATCGGTATACAGGGTGTAGCGATACCGTCGCCACCGGGCCGAAAACTGGGCGTGCCAATCCTCTGCAACAGCAGCAGAAGCCCGAATCAGAATATCCGCAGGTAAGTGGGCATTTAAAATGGATGCCCATCGATGGGCTGGAATCAGCTTCGGGGCATCAAAGTGGGCCACTTGCCCAGCCCCATGCACCCCAGCATCCGTGCGACCAGCGCCGACTAGCGTAATAGGGTGACCAATCACATCTTTCAGCGCTTGTTCAATATCTCCCTGCACGGTCCTATCTTGGGCTTGACGTTGCCATCCATGAAAACGGGTCCCCACGTACTGAACCACTAATGCAACCCGATGGGTTTCATCAGCGAGCTGCATACTTTTAGAACGCAGTTGATTAATCAGTGGGGTTGACCGACTCATTGATATTTCTTAAGTCAACTCAATGATGGCCATTTGGGCATTATCCCCACGGCGACTGACGGTTCGCAAGATGCGGGTATAGCCGCCCTTGCGATCGCCGTAGCGTTCCCCAGCCTGATCAAATAAGGCATGAACCAGTTGCTTATCGTACAAATAGCCCATGGCCCGACGCCGGGCGGCTAGAGAACCATCTTTTGCCAAAGTAATGATGCGCTCAGCCTCGGAACGCACCGCCTTGGCCCGGGCTTTCGTCGTCGTAATCCGACCGTTGCGGATCAGTTCCGTCGTTAATGTACGCAATAAGGCGCGGCGCTGATCAGCTGGGCGACCCAGCTTTGGTACGCGACAACCGTGACGCATTGTAATTCCCCCCAACAATGACTAAACAATAAAAATCCGAAGCCAGGGCTCCGGAAGACCTACCTCAGCACTAGCAGCGCTGAGGTAATCAGACCAGCGCTAAGCGGGTTTCGAGGCGTTTTCGCTAGCGAGGGTGATTCCCAAACGCTGCTGTAACGCTTCAATGACTTCTTCCGCAGACTTTTGACCAAAGTTCTTGATCTCCAGCAGATCCTCTTGGGTGTAGTCCAGCAGATCCGAAACAGAATTGATTTGAGCCCGCTTTAAGCAGTTGTAGGCCCTAACCGATAACTGCAGCTCCTCAATAGGAATTTGGTTGGCTGGATCTTCTTCCCGAGCTGCTTCATCAGGCTTGGGCTCAAGGGTGACATCCTTGAGGGGATTGAACAAATCGACCAAAATAGCAGCCGCTTCACTCATCGCCTGCTGCGGCGTTACGCTTCCGTTGGTCCAAACGTCCAGAAGCAGCCGATCCTTTTGCAGGGCACCCCCAACAATGATTTCCTCGACGGTGTAGTTCACCTTGCGAACCGGCATAAAAACCGCATCAATCTGCATGAAGTCTAGGGCTGCTGCCTCATCACGACCCCGATCTACTGCGCGATACCCTTGGCCCTGCTCGATCCGAAACTCCATCTCTAAGGTATGACCTTCAGCGACAGAGGCGATGTAGTGCTCTGGATTAATAAACTCCACCTCTGAAGGCAGGTCAAAATCACCAACGGTCACTTTAGCCGGTCCTTGAACCATGAGCCGACCAATCTGAGGTTGGGTAGAGTAGCTTTTCAGCACTACCTCTTTCATATTGAGCAGAATATCCAACACATCCTCACGAATTCCAGGGATGGTTGAGAATTCATGGGTTGCGCCAGCAATACGAACAGCAGTGATCGCTGAACCGTACAAATTGGACAGCAACACCCTTCTCAAAGCATTGCCAACGGTAATACCTTGACTACGCTCTAGCGGCTCGATCACAAAGCGACTGTAGTAGCTCTCATCGTCAGCAATCACGGACTCAACGCACTCAACTTGAAACTGTGCCATAACAGGGGCTCCCTATTGCCTCACCACTATCCGAGAATCTTATACACGTCGCCGTTTGGGGGGTCGGCAACCATTATGGGGAATGGGCGTCACATCTCGAATCAAGGTGATTTCGAGCCCTGCTCCCTGCAGGGCTCGAATAGCCGTTTCCCGACCTGCACCAGGACCACTGACCATCACCTCAATTTGCCGCATGCCTTGATCCATCGCTCGTCGTGCGGCGCTATCTGCAGCAGTTTGAGCTGCAAAAGGCGTTCCTTTCTTAGCACCTTTAAATCCGCTCGCACCGGCAGAAGACCAAGACACCGCTTCGCCGTTGGTATCTGTGATAGTGACAATAGTGTTATTAAAAGTAGATTGAATATGCGCTACGCCACTGGGAATATTCTTTTTGGTCTTACGACCACCCGTTTTACGTGTTGGTTTAGCCATGGACTCCGGAATCGCCTTATATAACGCTGAACTGCTGACTCAGACTGATGAGTATAGTCAAGAGAAGTCGTAAATGATCAGACTTTCACCGACGCTCTCTTTTCACTCCCACTACTTTTTAGGAGCTTTTTTCTTACCTGCGATCGTCCGCTTAACGCCTCGACGGGTTCGGCTATTGGTTCGAGTTCGTTGCCCTCTAACAGGTAAGCCAGCTCGATGTCGCCGTCCACGATATGAACCAATGTCCATCAATCGCTTGATGTTCATGCTTTCCCAGCGGCGCAAATCCCCTTCAACTTGGAAATCGTTTTCAACCGCATCGCGCAGGCTAGCAACGTCCGTATCACTAAGATCACGGACCCGAATGTCCGCACTGACGCCCGTCTTACCTAAAATCTCTTTGGAGCGAGATAAGCCAATGCCATAAATATAGGTCAGCCCAATTTCAACCCGCTTATCCCTGGGCAGGTCAACACCAGCAATCCGTGCCACTTTTATTTTCTCCCTACAACTAAGGTGCAATGGCACCTAAAATCATCAATAAGCCTATCTCTCTACCCAAAGACCAGAGCAGCCCACCTTAAAATCAAAGTGTTAAAGCCGCAAGGTAAAGTCTTTGAACCAACCCCTAATACTAACCCTGTCTCTGCTTATGCTTTGGGTTAGAACAAATGACCATCACGCGCCCTTTGCGGCGAATGACGCGACACTTGTCACACATTCTACGGACAGATGCTCGCACTTTCATGCCCTAAAAACTTACGCCTCACTACAGAATTGCCATCCTAGCAAAGCCAAGATAACCCAGTCAAACTTTTATTGGTAATCCGCGATACAACCCGTTGAACATTCAATAGTAGAGGCAGATTCGCCTCAAGATCTGCCTCTACTATTGATAATTAAAGCGAATCGGAAAGAGGCGAAACGGCTCTAGCTGCCGCGCTTAAGGGCAGCTTCCACCTGTTTGAATTCTTGCTCAAGGCGTTGCTTTAGCTTCTCTGGGAAGGGACGGTTGGGGTAAGAGCTGTAATGACCTGCGATCGCATTCAGGGCCGTACTTACCGTTGTGTAAGAACTGAGCGCTGACACAGAAGCATCTCGACGGTAGCGGGAAGTGAAATCATTGATGATTTCACGGGCACTCGCCTGAGACTCTAGCCTTTCAGCAGAATCATTGGGCAAGCTGATCGTGGTTCGGAGGCTTTCGATAACGGCCAACGTATCTTGTCGATAATCCCCGGTGAGCTGGCCACTCACACCAGCATTACTACATCCAGACAGACCAATAGCCGCGACTAAGATCAAGGCAAACAGACGGGTAAATAGTTGTCTCATGGATAAGGGGAAGAATTTCTTGAAGGAGTCGTACATAGCGGACTGTCCGAAGCAATCCGGAAATCGTGAAGCCATTCTACCGTGCCTAGGGGAGCCCTTGAAATCAAATGCTTACCCAACAGATGCTTTAGGCCTTGGTCCGAAGTCTTAAATATTACCCTCTGTTACCGATGCTCTTCCGGCCAGCATTGTCAGGGCCAGACTTACGTGGGAGTCAACAATTACGCCCTGATTTACGCTGGATAGATCCGTAAGCGACGGTTGGGCTCATCCCCAAAACTCAAGGATTTCAGGTGATAGTGCTCAGCCAGTTCATGCTGCATCTTACGAATTCGAGATGAACGGGGGAGCAGTTCGACAGGTTGCCCTTGGGGAATCACAATTTGCTCGACAGCCAAGCGGGCTTCTTCAAGGGCTTCCAGCTCATCTGTGTCCTCGTCTTGGCTGAAGAGCTGTAGATTTACATGAGCGGCCCCCCCTCCCTCATCAGTATCTAAAAGACGCTGCAGCGATCGCACAATTTGAGGAACGCTATTGGACTTAACCGTGTGGATGGGGAGCTGTTGGCTTTTGGCGAGATGACGCAGCTTAGAGTGGCTCTTGACATGAGCCCGTAGCGCTAAGACCGCATCCGCAAATTGCAAGTCCTTGGTTAGGGCGATGGGTAAGTGCAGGGTGCGAATCACATGCTCAAGATGATGACGGCTAATGCCATAGGGATATAGCCGTAAGATGTCTTCCCCATTCGGGCCAAAGGCAGGAGTCGACGTTTCGTCGCTGGAAAGTACAGGGGATGGCAGCGCGTCTAAAGCGGACATGACCGGGAGATCGGCATCCAGAAGATTTTGAAAATCCTGCGCTTCTGGTGTCATGGCTGACCGCGCCTCTAGCTTCGGTGTAGACCCTAAAGGACGCATGCGTCCAGAAGACCGCCACCCCTTCTTAGCAAACCCTACTGTTGCACCATCTGGCAGGGGCTTTAAGCGGGTTTCAGGGGCTTCATGGGTAATTGCAACCTGCCCATCTGGACCAGTGCTGCGAATTTGTGAACTCGTCTGCCGTCCTCGCAGCAAACCATCCACAGTGGTTGCAACATCCTCATGGACAACCCAGCGTTGGCGTTCTGTCATTTCAATGGCGATCGCAAACGTGGGCGGAGCCTTACGCTCCAAAACACTTTTTTGACTGCCGCGACGACGGGCCTCGTCATCCCCTAGGGTGACCGACTGTACGCCACCCACTAAATCAGACAGAGTTGGGTTCTTAATTAGGTTTTCCAGTCTGTTACCGTGGGCCGTGCCCACGAGCTGCACACCGCGTTCCGCGATCGTACGGGCCGCAGTGGCTTCTAACTCCGTCCCAATCTCGTCAATCACAATCACTTCAGGCATGTGATTTTCCACCGCTTCGATCATCACCTGATGTTGCAGCTCAGGCTTGGCCACCTGCATACGGCGGGCTCGACCAATGGCCGGATGGGGAATATCCCCATCGCCAGCGATCTCATTCGATGTATCGATAATCACGACCCGCTTTTGAAAATCGTCTGCTAGGACCCGCGCAATTTCTCGAAGTGCCGTGGTTTTACCCCCCCCAGGCCGCCCTAGCATCAGAATCGAACGACCGGTTTCAACCAAATCTCGAATCATGCCAATGGTGCCAAAGACGGCTCGACCGACTCGACAGGTTAACCCCACAATGTCGCCCGAGCGGTTGCGAATCGCGCTAATGCGATGCAAGGTTTGTTCAATTCCGGCACGGTTATCGCCCCCAAAATACCCAACTCGCTCAATGCAGTAGTTGAGATCTTCCCGCGAAACGGCTGCAGTTTCAGTTAAATACTGGGCCTCGCCTGGGAAACGGGCCTCAGGCCGACGCCCAAGGTCCAATACCACCTCGATAAGCTGGGCCTTACGGGGATGATGCGCTAAAGGCTCACGCAGATGCTGAGGAAGAATTTCTAGCAACGAATTGAGATCATCAGTCCCACTTGGGATTACGGAAGATTGATTCAGCTGGGGACTGGGGGCCTGGTTGGGAACCATCGCTTCGTCAGAAAAATTGACCATAACCGCTCTAATTCGGAATCCAAAAAGTAGCCCTAGGCAAAGTTTTGCCTTGGAGACAACGGTGGTAGACGATGCATGTCTTTAAGATGCCAGCCTTTGAGGGGCGCGATCAAGGTGCGACAGTGCTGAACAGCCTGATCAAGTAAGTCTGGACAATGTTCTAAGGGCATATCCCCTCCCAGGCTGAAGTCAGCCACTGGTTCTAAGAAGTTCAATGATGTGAAGATGGGCTGGAGGAGTTTGCGGGCATAGCTGCCATAGGCAACACCCCCGAAAACAGCGCCGGACATTGCCCCTGGCGTCTTTGGCAATGGCTGAAGAGAAGAATCAGCATCTTTATTCGCAGGCCATCCTTGCAGCCCCAAAAGCTTGGGAACGGTTTGTTGATTGGTTCCTCCAGCCAATTGCACGTAGCCAGGGGGGCCATCCGCTAACATCTGCTGACCATAACGAAGCGTTGCGTGGGTTGTCCCCGCCCCAATATCCCCACTCATGGGACGACCATCTGTCTGCCAGATTAAAGGAATCGGTAACGGCCCAAGAGCCCGATAAAGCTGCCACAGATAGTCAACGACGCCTTTACCCTCAGGGCAACTAACCGATAGCAGTTTAAGGCGGGGGAAATAGGGTCTAAGGACCTGAATCAATTGACTAAATTGCTGCTGCCGACCCACTTGGGTATGAATTTCAATGGCATCTATGGTCTCAACGATGTTAGGCAACAGCTTACCCGTTGAGGTGATGTGGCTTTTAGCTTCAATAATCTGCGGTGGACAAACCGCGATGCAACGGCCACAGCCGTAACAGCGATCGCTGACAATCCCTGAGGTTGATTCAACATCAAAAGCGATCGCATCCGTTGGACAGGTTGCGATACAAGGGCGTGGGCAATCGGTGGGGCAATGGTCAGGATTAAAGGCTGCTTTTCGGAAATGAGGATCGTCACCATCATTGATGCTCACCATCAACCAGGGGCGTTTTAACGCAGATTTTGACGAACTTTCTTTCAGAATCAGGGCTGTATCCAGGGCCTCTCGAATAACCCGAACAACGGCTGGATCAGCCGCCGCATCAATACAGTCAGCCCCAGCCAAAGCATAGGCCAGCGCCAAATTGCGAATTACAGGTATGTGCTGATAGCTGGCACCGCAGATCAGCTTAAACCAGCAGCCAGACTGTAAAGCGGCAAGAGGCGTTAAAGCGGGAAGAGGCGTTTGTTCACTCACCCACCTATGCTATCGAGTTCTCTTACAAATGTGTGAAGCCTATATCAGCTCCCGCAAAGGCTGCCAGCTAAATTGGCGATCGCCCCCCATTTCCAAAACCACCTTGAGACGAGGCAGTTTCTCCGGCAGCTCAGCAAGATACATTAGCTCTTGTCTAGAGAGCACATGGCCTTCCAACAACCACAGCACTAACCCTTTAGACCGATTTCCCAAAGACTCAAAACGGTAGTTCACAATCGGCGGAATGAAATAGGTATAGCCAACGGCAGCACCTTGACCAATGGTTTTCTTACCCAGGTGGGCAGGCCTTACACCATGGACATCGGTTAAATACGCGGACAAATCTCCCAGCCCTCGCACTGTCAGGTTCATGGTTTCATAACCGGCAGCTCTTAAGCGGCGCTGATAGCGACCCTCAAACCCCCCTTCAAGGGGCATGCGAACGGCCAAAGCGCCTGCTGCATCTAAATCTTTATTGAATTTACGACCAACAATCAGTAAAGGCATGGCACGTTGTGGCTCCGGCAGTGATAACTCAACGTCTTGGACAGAGCAATCTATATCAGTCCTAAGTTTAGGCTAAGGACGCCGTTGCCATGATGTCACTCCTCCTAATCCATCAGAGAACCGTCAATAATTTCCTTGAAATTTGCTGCGGCATCAAAAAAAATCTAGACATACTCATAAAGAGTGTGTACGATAATTAATCGTCGCTGAAAACAGATACTGGGCGTTCAACGCACTAAGTCTGAGCGACATTTGCATCTTTGTTGCTTCTTTCCTTTATTGGCATTGCCTTCTTGATTGCGGAGGTTTCCTCTGCAAGAGTCGCTTGTCTTGAAAGCATAGAAATGCAACCTGCGGCAGTCCTATTAATCACAATGTGGTTATGGCTGTTTTCCTGGCCTTGGGCTAGCAAGTTCGCAGCAGATGCGAGTTGTCTGTAGTTAGTGGAGATGGGGAACGGTGTCAGTTGGCATTCTCGGTACTAAGTTGGGCATGACCCAAGTCTTTGACGAGCAAGGGAACTCCATTCCAGTGACCGTCATTCAGGCAGGCCCCTGCGTTGTAACCCAGATCAAGACGCAGCAAACAGATGGCTATGCGGCTGTTCAGTTGGGCTACGGCGAAGTGGCAGAAAAAGTACTGACCAAGCCTCAGCTTGGTCACCTGTCGAAGTCTAATTCATCGCCACTCCGTCATTTAAAGGAGTACCGCACTGATGAGACAGGCAGCTTTGAAATCGGTCAAGTGTTGACAGCTGAGCATTTTGAGCCCGGTCAAGTCATTGATGTGGCCGGCACGAGTATTGGTAAGGGCTTTGCAGGTTATCAAAAGCGTCACAACTTTCAGCGTGGACCAATGGCCCATGGTTCAAAGAACCACCGCGCCCCTGGCTCCATCGGTGCTGGTACTACACCCAGCCGCGTCTATCCCGGCAAAAAAATGGCGGGGCGATTAGGCGGCGTCAAAGTGACAACCCGCAAGCTAACCGTGGTGAGAATTGATAGCGATCGCAACCTGCTGATCGTTAAAGGAGCCGTTCCCGGTAAGTCTGGGACACTTCTCAGCATTACTCCGACAAACCGAGTCGGTAAAGCGTCCTAAGGCATCGATAGCAGGCATGAGCATTGCAGGAATGAAACGTCATGGTTGAGTGCATTATTAAAGATTGGCAAGGGAAAGAGGCTGGGAATGCCTCCCTGGAGCTGAAAATAGCCAAGCCAGAAAATGCGGCCCATATTGTGCATCGGGCCTTGGTTCGTCAGATGCACAACGCTCGGCAAGGCACCTTGTCAACCAAGACTAGGGCTGAAGTTCGCGGCGGTGGACGCAAGCCCTGGCGCCAAAAAGGCACTGGCCGCGCTCGCGCTGGTTCCAGCCGCTCTCCTTTATGGAAAGGCGGCGGCGTTATTTTTGGCCCTAAGCCTCGAGACTTTAGCGTCAAGATGAATCGCAAAGAGCGCCGTCTAGCGCTCTGTACTGCACTCCAAAGTCGCTCCGAAGACATGGTTGTGGTGCAAGAATTTGCTGATCAGCTAACGCGTCCAAAAACAAAAGATTTGGTCGAGGCACTGAGCCGCTGGGGCGTGTCCCCAGAGGAAAAGGTTTTACTGATTGTTGCGGAACACCAAGAGATGGTGACCTTGTCGGCCCGCAATCTCAGCAAACTCACCTTGATCTCCGCCAACAACCTAAACATCTATGACTTGTTAGCCGCAGATCGCTTGGTGGTAACGGCATCAGCCTTAGAGAAGATTCAGGAGGTTTACGGTGGCTAAAGTGATTTCATCTGAAACCCTGGCAGACATTATTCGTCGCCCCATCATTACTGAGAAGGCCACCTTGTTGTTGGAAAACAACCAATACACCTTTGAAGTGATGCCAAAAGCCAGTAAGCCCGAAATCAAGGCAGCGGTTGAATCGCTTTTTGAGGTCAAGGTCACCGGCATTAGTACCTGGAATCCGCCCCGTAAGCAGCGCCGCATGGGCAGATTTGCTGGGTATCGTCCAACCTATAAGCGTGCGGTTGTGACCCTGGCGGAAGGGGATTCAATTCCCCTGTTCCCAGATGTCTAAGTGCTAGGACCCTATTTGTAAATCTTTTTGCTTAAAGCCAGAAATCGGCGCAGTTTATTTTTGAGTGAGTTAAATCATGGGCATTCGTTCTTACCGGCCATATACCCCTGGAACTCGTGAACGTACGGTCTCAGAGTTTTCTGAGATCACCCGTAGCGAGCCCGAAAAGTCTTTAACTCGCTCTGTCCATCGCCCCAAAGGCCGAAATAATCGTGGCGTTATCACCTGCCGCCATCGCGGTGGGGGTCACAAGCGGCTCTACCGAATCATTGATTTTCAGCGGAGCAAGCGGGATATTCCCGCAAAAGTGGCTTCGATTGAGTACGACCCTAATCGGAATGCTCGCATCGCCTTACTTCATTATCAAGATGGTGAAAAGCGCTATATCCTCCATCCGGCCAAGCTCTCTGTCGGTGACACGGTAACGGCAGGCCCAGAATCCCCTTTAGAAGTCGGCAATGCGCTGCCACTGCACAAAATTCCCCTCGGTACGATGGTTCACAATGTTGAGCTGCAGCCAGGGAAAGGCGGACAGATCGTCAGGGCTGCAGGGACATCGGCTCAGCTTGTAGCTAAAGAGGGCAACTACGTCACGCTCAAGCTGCCTTCTACCGAAGTGCGCATGGTTAGACGGGAATGTTACGCCACTATTGGTCAGGTTGGAAACGTTGACTCTCGCAACGTCAGCCTCGGCAAGGCAGGGCGTAAGCGCTGGGCGGGTCGTCGTCCGGAAGTCCGAGGAAGTGTAATGCACCCCGTTGACCACCCCCAAGGAGGAGGGGAAGGGCGAGCACCCATTGGTCGCAGTGGTCCTGTGACGCCTTGGGGTAAGCCTGCACTGGGTTATAAGACTCGCAAGAAGAAAAAAGCCAGTAACGCGCTGATTGTGCGGCGGCGGCGGCGGGTTTCAAAACGAGGTCGTGGCGGCAGAAATGCGTAAGTGACTGCCCTTTTCGTCGTTATTCTCTGCTTGAATCAGCGCTAATTTTAAGGTTGGTAATTCATGTCTCGTTCTCTAAAAAAAGGTCCTTTTGTTGCCGATCATCTTCTCCGCAAGGTTGAAGCCATGAACGTTAAGGGCGAGAAGCAAGTGATTAAAACTTGGTCACGGGCTTCTACGGTATTGCCTCAGATGATTGGTCACACCATCGCTGTACACAATGGGCGTCAGCATGTCCCCGTTTACGTTACAGAGCAGATGGTTGGCCACAAGTTAGGTGAATTTGCGCCTACCCGCACCTTCCGGGGCCACGCAAAAAGCGATAAGAAAGCACGTCGATAGTTGGTGAGTCGGAGAATCCCAATGGCTGTTGATACTACTGCCCAGGTCCAAGCGGTTGCCCGCTACATACGGATGTCGCCTCACAAAGTGCGCCGCGTCCTAGATCAGATTCGCGGATGTTCTTATCGCGAAGCGTTGATCATCCTAGAATTTATGCCTTACCGCGCCTGTGAGCCGGTTTTGAAAGTTCTGCGTTCTGCGGTGGCTAACGCCGAGCACAACAACGGCTTTGACCCAGCCAGCTTAATTGTGAGTGAAGCATACGCTGATGCAGGTCCAACTTTAAGGCGGTTCCGCCCAAGAGCACAAGGTCGGGCTTATCAAATTCGCAAGCCAACTTGTCACATCACTGTTGCGGTTGCGCCTGCAGCGCTAGACAGCTAAAGCATTTTATTTGAAGAGGTAAGGACGCGTGGGACAGAAGATTCATCCAACTGGGTTTCGCCTGGGTGTGATCCAAGAGCATCGCTCTCGCTGGTATGCCGATAACCGGCGCTATCCTGAGCTGCTTCAGGAAGATCACCAGATTCGTCAGTATGTCGAGAAGAACCTGAGTAATGCCGGTATCTCTGACGTACAGATCGAACGAAAGGCCGATCAAATCGACCTAGAGGTTAGAACTGCTCGTCCTGGTGTTGTTGTGGGCCGCGGAGGTAGCGGTATTGAGGCGCTTAGGGTTGGCTTGCAAAAAATCCTGCAGGATCCCAGTCGCCAGATTCGCATCAATGTTGTAGAGGTTGCTCGCGTTGATGCGGATGCTGCTTTAGTCGCTGAATACATTACCCAGCAACTCGAGCGTCGCGTTGCTTTTCGTCGCGTTGTACGCCAGACCCTACAACGGGCTCAGAGAGCTGGAGTTGAGGGCATCAAGATTCAGGTGAGCGGACGTCTTAACGGCGCTGAAATTGCCCGCACTGAATGGACCCGCGAAGGACGTGTACCGCTCCACACGCTCCGTGCAGATGTTGATTATGCCTATAAGACGGCGCAGACAACCTACGGCGTACTTGGGGTTAAGGTTTGGATTTTCCGAGGCGAAGTCATCCCGGGTCAAGAAGATCGGGTGGTTGATAACGCGGCACAGCCTCGTCGACGTCAACCCCGTCGACGTCAACAGTTTGAGGACCGCTCAAACGAGTCCTAAGAGCCTGATGACGGCATTTCCTCTACCTCTTCTTGAAACAGCGTAATGGGCAGCGAGATTTGAAACCATGTTGAGTCCTAGACGAACTAAATTCCGTAAGCAGCACCGGGGTCGCATGCGCGGCATGGCCCAACGGGGCAATAAGCTTAATTTTGGCGATTATGCCCTTCAGGCCACTGAGCCCTCGTGGCTAACGTCTCGTCAAATTGAAGCGGCTCGTCGAGCCATGACCCGCTATATCCGCCGGGGTGGCAACATCTGGATTCGAGTTTTCCCAGATAAGCCCGTGACGATGCGACCGGCAGAAACCCGCATGGGTTCTGGTAAGGGCAACCCAGAGTTTTGGGTTGCTGTAGTAAAGCCAGGGCGGATTATTTTTGAGATGGCTGGGGTTCCTGAAGAGACGGCCCGGGAAGCGATGCGCTTGGCTGCATTCAAGCTGCCGTTTAAAACCAAAGTTGTCGTGCGTGAGTCGGAGGAATCTTGATCATGGCATTTCCCAAGATGGCTGATATTAAGGATCTCAGCGATGAGGAAGTTGCAGCAGAAATTGCCGCAACCCGCCGTCGGCTCTTTGATTTGCGCTTTCAAAAAGCGACACGTCAGCTCGAAAAGGGCTTTCACCAATTCAAGCAGGAACGCCACAAGCTGGCTCAACTGATGACGCTACAGCGGCAAAGAAAATCTGAGTCGTAGCGCTGCGACAGAAATTGAAACTTAGGTCGAATAGGAAGAGTAGGCAATGGCGGTTAAAGAACGGGTCGGGTTAGTTGTAAGTAACAAGATGGAAAAGACTGTGGTGGTCGCAGTCGAGAGTCGCGTCACCCATCCGAAATACGGCAAGATTGTGGTGCGAACTAAGCGATACAAGGCCCATGACGAAGACAATTCTTGTCGTGATGGCGATCGCGTTCGTATTCGTGAAACCCGTCCCCTCAGTCGGACTAAGCGTTGGGTTGTTGCTGACGTTCTAGATCGCGCGTCTCAGATCTAGTCATGAGCATAGTTAGCGGAGGATAGTGAGCAATGATTCAGCAAGAGACTTATTTAAATGTGGCGGATAACAGTGGTGCCCGCAAACTCATGTGTATCCGGGTTTTAGGTGGAAACCGTCGATATGCAGGCGTGGGTGATGTTGTCGTTGCCGTCGTCAAAGACGCCATTCCTAATATGGCTGTCAAGAAGTCTGATGTCGTCAAAGCAGTCATTGTTCGAACCAAGAAAGGTCTACGTCGGAGCAGTGGCATGAGCATTCGCTTTGATGACAATGCTGCTGTGCTCATCAACCAGGACGGCAATCCTCGTGGTACCCGTGTGTTTGGACCTGTTGCTCGGGAACTGCGAGAGAAAGACTTCACCAAAATTGTTTCCCTAGCGCCGGAGGTACTGTGATGGCTAAAGCAACCCAGACAAAAGTACGTCAAAAGATGCATGTCAAAACGGGTGATACTGTCCAAGTCGTTTCAGGACGTGACAAAGGCAAGGTTGGTGAGATTCTTTCAGTTCTGACTAAAACCAGCCAAGTTTTGGTCAAAGGTGTCAACATCCGCACTCGGCATGTCAAGCCCCAGCAAGAAGGGGAATCAGGCCAAATTGTGACTGAAGAAGCGCCGATTCACAGTTCGAATGTCATGCTTTATTCCGAAAAGCAGAAAACCGCAAGTCGCATCGCCTATACCTTTTCTGAGGATGGTCGGAAAGTACGCATGCTGAAGAAGACTGGAGAAGTCATTGATTAACCTGCGGTTTGAGCACTAAGTTTTAGTTTCATTCCTGACCAAGACCAGGAATTGTTTAGAGAGCAACTGATTATGGCGGAACAACTGAAGTCGTTTTATACCGAAAAAGTCGTCCCAAAGCTGATGGAGCAGTTTGGCTATGCCAATGCCCATCAGGTTCCTAAGGTGACGAAAGTAACGGTCAACCGTGGCCTAGGAGAAGCATCTCAAAATGCTAAAGCCCTAGAGTCTTCCCTGAGTGAAATTAGCCTGATTACCGGCCAGCGTCCTGTGGTGACTCGCGCCAAAAAGGCGATCGCTGGGTTCAAGATTCGCGAAGGTATGCCCGTCGGTGTGATGGTTACCCTGCGGTCGGAGCGGATGTATGCATTTCTCAACCGCTTAATCAACCTGGCTCTGCCTAGATTTCGTGACTTTCGCGGCGTCAGTCCTAAGAGCTTCGATGGACGCGGCAACTACACCTTGGGCCTTAGAGAGCAACTGATTTTTCCTGAAATTGAGTACGACAGCATTGATCAAATCCGTGGCATGGATGTCACCGTTGTGACCTCAGCGAATACGGATGAAGAGGGGCGGGCCTTGCTGAAAGAACTGGGCATGCCGTTCCGGGACAACTAGACTTAACCACTGGAGAGGACTATGGCGGCTAATGACACAATCGCAGATATGTTGACGCGGATTCGCAATGCGAACCTAGCGCGTCATCAAACTGTAGATATTCCCTCCACCAAGATGACCCGGAGCATTGCTCAGGTTTTGAAGGAAGAGGGATTTATTGCCGACTTTGTTGAGACGGCTAGCGAGGGGAACTGGCGCAAACTGTCAGTCACCCTTAAATATCAAGGGAAGACTCGGGACCCAATCATTAAAAATCTGAAGCGTGTGAGTCGCCCTGGTTTAAGGGTGTACTCCAACCGGAAAGAGCTTCCTCGGGTTTTAGGGGGAATTGGTATAGCCATTATTTCCACATCCAGTGGCATCATGACCGACCGTGATGCTCGTCGTCAGGGTGTTGGCGGTGAAGTACTCTGCTACATTTGGTAGCCAACTTTAGTCACTGACAGCCTTCTCAAGGAGTAGTAATTAAAATGTCTCGAATTGGTAAACGTCCTATCCCAGTCCCTGCCAAGGTAACCATTGCCATCTCAGGGCAAACCGTAACAGTTAAGGGTCCCAAAGGAGAGCTGTCTCGGACATTGCCTGCTGGTGTTTCCGTTGGCCAAGAAAATGACACCGTTGTGGTCAATCGCGATGACGATAGCCGCTGGGCGCGCTCTCGCCATGGCCTATGCCGCACCCTAGTCGCCAATATGGTTGAAGGGGTTTCTCAAGGGTTTCAAAAACGCTTAGAAATTAAAGGGGTTGGTTATCGGGCCCAGGTGCAAGGAACCAGCTTAAATATGAATCTAGGCTATAGCCATCCTGTGGTGTTTACCCCTCCTGAAGGCATTCAATTCGCAGTCGAGAGTAATACCAAAGTCATTGTTACCGGTATTGATAAAGAAGTCGTTGGCAATATAGCCGCCCGCATTCGTGCAGCGCGTCCGCCAGAGCCCTATAAAGGCAAGGGCGTGCGCTATGAAGGTGAGCAAATTCGTCGTAAAGCTGGTAAGGCAGGGAAGAAATAAGCAATGAAGGGCAGTCGCAAAGAACTCACCCGTCGCCGCCACATGCGTATTCGGCGACGTATTACTGGCACCACTGAGCGTCCGCGTTTAGCGGTTTTTCGCTCTAACCAAAATATCTATGCGCAAGTGATAGATGATACGCAACACCATACATTGGCCGCTGCCTCCACTTTAGAAGCGGGGATTAAGGAAGAAGGTGGCGCAACCCAAGCTTCTTCGGCATTGGTCGGGAAACTGATTGCCGAACGCGCCCTCGAAAAAGGCATCAAGCAAGTCGTCTTTGATCGCGGCGGAAAACTCTATCACGGTAGAGTTGCAGCCTTAGCAGACGCAGCTCGTGAAGCAGGGTTATCCCTTTGAGGGCCTGATAAAGTCTCATCTGAATTAATTGCTGGTTCTAGGTAAAACGCAGGAAAAACTATGGCGAACAATAGTCGTCGAAAAAATAATCGAAGCCGCGAGAAGGAGTCTGAATGGCAGGAACGCGTTGTTCAAATCCGACGCGTGACTAAAGTTGTTAAGGGCGGTAAAAAGCTTAGCTTCCGCGCCATCGTTGTGGTTGGCAACGAGAAAGGCCAAGTTGGCGTGGGCGTGGGCAAGGCTGGAGATGTGATTGGGGCTGTCAAAAAAGGCGTCGCTGACGGCAAAAAGCACCTCATAGATGTCCCCCTAACCAAGTCCTACTCTATTCCACAGCCCACAACCGGTCGCGGGGGGGGTGCTAAGGTATTTATGAGACCTGCCGCCCCTGGTACGGGTGTCATCGCGGGCGGAGCGGTGCGAACGGTTCTGGAACTAGCAGGCGTTCGAAATATTCTGGCCAAGCAGTTAGGCTCTAATAATCCCCTGAATAACGCCCGTGCAGCAGCAGATGCTTTGTCTTCCTTGAGAACGCTGGCCGATGTTGCCCAAGAGCGCGGTATACCCGTTGAGAAGCTTTACGCTTGATTTTTTGTTCCATCCATAGAAACGATCCATGAGACTGACCGATGCTCAACCCAAAGCGGGCTCAAAACGTCGCCGCCGTCGCGTAGGCCGAGGAATTTCTGCAGGACAGGGTGCTAGCTGTGGCTTTGGCATGCGTGGCCAAAAGTCGCGCTCGGGTCGAGGGACTCGGCCAGGCTTTGAAGGTGGGCAGCTACCTCTCTATCGCCGCATTCCAAAGCTGAAGCATTTTCCCATTGTTAATCAGAAAGAATTTACAATTATCAATGTAAGTAAGTTGAGTAGCTTGCCTTCTAAGACGGAGGTCACTTTAGATTCTCTGTTAGAAGCTGGTCTGCTGACGACAAATGATGGGCCACTCAAGGTCCTTGGCGATGGCGAAATAGCAGTCGCGTTAACGGTAAATGCTGCAGCATTTACTCGCGCAGCCCGTGAAAAAATTGAGGCAGCAGGTGGTACCTGTACCGTTGTGGCTTAATTTTCCTAGGGGCACTGTTACAGTTTCAATTTTTCTTGAAGCTGTTTTCACGCGCTATCTGAGCTTGACTCGCTGAAAAATTAGTGGAGACGGAGGAAATCAAGGTATGGTCGTTAGCCGCGGAAAAAATCCGAGCGCCCAAGAGACATTTATGCAGATGGCTCAAGCCGCGGGTTTGCGCAGCCGCATCTTGGTAACTCTGGGTTTACTTGTCTTAGTTAGATCAGGGGTTTTCATCCCGGTTCCTGGTATTGATAGAGCCTCCTTCGCTTCAGCCATTCGCAGTGGTGGGTTGGGTGGATTCGTCGGGTTTATTGACATTTTTGTCGGTGGCGGCCTATCAGCCCTAGGGATTTTTGCCTTGGGGATTTTGCCCTTCATTAACGCCTCTATCATCATGCAGCTGCTGACAGCAGCTTTGCCAGCACTGGAAGATCTTCAAAAAAATGAAGGTGAGGCTGGCCGCAGACGTATATCCCAAATCACGCGCTACGTTGCCTTGGGTTGGGCGATTCTGCAAAGCACGCTTTTATCCCTCTTTTTGCTCAGTCCCTATGCTGAGCAGCCAGGTCCTTTCTTTGTCTTCCAAACCGTAGTTGCCTTGACAGCGGGCTCAATGTTTGTGATGTGGGTCGGTGAGGTGATCACTGAGCGTGGGATCGGTAATGGTGCTTCTCTGCTGATCTTTATCAATATTGTTTCGACATTGCCCCGCTCCCTGGGCCAAACCATTGATCTGGCTCAAAGTGGCGATCGCAACTTGGTTGGCGGCGTCATTATTCTTTTGCTTGTCTTCCTGGCCATGATTGTTGGCATTGTCTTTGTTCAGGAGGGAACTCGCAGGATACCGATCATTTCGGCGCGACGCCAAGTTGGTCGAAAGCTTTATCTAGAGCAGAGCAACTATCTGCCATTGCGGCTGAATCAGGGCGGCGTAATGCCGATCATTTTTGCCTCAGCCGTTTTGGTGTTGCCTCTTTCTCTGACGCAGTACATCAGCAACCCAGGATTTGTTCAAGCTGTTAATACTTATTTGAACCCGACATCTTGGGTTTATGTGTCTCTTTACTTGCTGATGATTATTTTCTTCAGCTTTTTCTATGCCTCCCTGGTGGTTAACCCGGAGGATATGTCTCGCAACCTCAAGAAAATGGGGGCGAGTATTCCTGGCATTCGACCTGGCAAAGCGACAAGTGATTATATTGGTCGAGTTTTGAATCGTCTAACCTTTCTAGGCGCTATTTTCTTAGGCTTGGTGGCAGTTATTCCCAGTGCGGTTGAGAGTGCGACTCGTGTTCAGACCTTTAGAGGGTTGGGGGCGACCTCTTTGCTGATTTTGGTCGGCGTTGCCATTGATACAGCAAAGCAAGTTCAAACCTATGTGATCTCTCAACGTTACGAAGGAATGGTGAAACAGTAGTGACTCGACTCATTTTCTTAGGTCCTCCTGGTGCAGGGAAAGGAACCCAGGCTAAGCAGCTTTCGGACCTATCTGAGGTTCCTCATATTTCCACAGGGGACATTTTGCGTTCATCTGTTTCCCAGGGGACAGAATTGGGTCAAAAAGCGAAGCACTACATGGATGCAGGAGAGCTTGTTCCTGACGAATTAATCTTGAACTTGATTCGTGAAAGACTGTCTGCTGAAGATGCCGTCTCTGGATGGATCCTAGACGGTTTCCCCAGAAATGTTGATCAGGCCAGCTTTTTAGACACTTTGCTGGATGAGATTGAGCAACCGTTTGAATGCGTGGTCAACCTAGACGTGCCCGATGAAATTTTGATTGCTCGTCTCGTGCAAAGAGGCGCTGCGGAAGGGCGTACAGACGATACTGAAGAAACAATTGGTAATCGCCTAGAAGTTTACCGTCAGAAGACGGAGCCCTTAATTGACTTTTATCGGAGTCGCCAACAACTCGTCTCGGTTGATGGTAATCAACCCGTTGATGTCGTGACAGAAGAACTCAAAAAAATAGTAGGGCAAGCTTGAAGCGGCCTATGCAAGCTCTGAAAAGGTCTACCTATTAGTTGCCCTAAGATTAGAGATACGATTACTTGACAGCAGATATAAGTTTTTAGGAGGGTATCAGTTTGTCTAAGCAGGATTTGATTGAAATGGAGGGTACCGTTACGGAATCTCTCCCAAATGCGATGTTCCGTGTTGACCTGGATAATGGGTTTAATGTTCTCGCCCATATTTCTGGCAAAATCCGTCGCAATTACATCAAAATCCTGCCGGGTGATCGGGTCAAGGTTGAGCTTACGCCCTACGACTTAAGCAAAGGACGGATCACCTATCGACTCCGCAAAAAGTAATCGTTAAACAGGTATTTTGCTGTTGGTGATAGGCTAAGAGGCTGCCTTATTCTGCGCAGCTATGTATGTCACCATCAGGCATGATCGTCCGACAGAGATTGGTGCCTCTAGAAAATTGGATACCCTGTAGGGAGGCGAGTTCTAGGGAAGCATCCGTTAAGTTGGCATTGGTTAAGTTGGCCCTCGTCAACGTTGCCAAGCTCAGATCAGCTCCTGTTAGATTGGCCTCAATTAATCGGGCATCGGTGAGGTTAGCGCCTTGGAGATTGACTTGACGTAAGTCGGTGCCCTGAAGGCTCGCCCCAGTCAGATTGACGCCGCTTAAATCGCTACCGTTTAAGTCAGCCCCTTCTAAATTGGCACCCCCTAAATCGGCATTGGCTAAGTTGGCGCCCCGTAGGTCTGTATTGCTTAGGTCCGCCCCTACAAGATTTGAGCCGTTGAGATTAATGCTGGACAAGTTGGCTCCGCTGAGGTCTACTCCTGATAAGTCGGTTCTTTCTGAAATGAGGTCTTCTAGCTGAGTGCGACTGAAGGCGCTGAGGCTCGGGGTGCTTAAGTTTGTGCCAGTGAGTTGCGCCTCTGCTAGCAATGCACCGGTCAGATTGGCCTGCCGCAGATCGGCTAAAAACAAATTTGAGCGGGTCAAGTTAGCACCTGTTAGGTCAGCACCAACCAGGTTGGCAGAAGACAAGTCGGCTAGGCGCAAATTGGCTTGGGCAAGGGTCGCCGCCCCAAAGTAGGCTTGGCTTAGATCGGCTTCTTCTAAATTGCTGTTGCTGAGATTTGCCCCTCTCACGTCTGCAGCACGTAAGCTACTGTTGCTGAAGTTTGCCCCGCTCGCATTTGTAACTTGTGAATCATTCTCCGCAACTTGTGAATCATCCTCTGCGCGAAGGTCGGCAAGAAAAAAGTCGGTGCCTTCCAAATTGGCCTGGTCTAAGGTTGCTCCACTTAAATTTGCGCCCTCAAAGGAGGCCCCGGCCAGGTTGGCCTCTGTTAAATCTTGATTGCTAAAGTCAACGCCATCTAAGTTGGCACGGCTCAGATCCATCCCTACTAGATCTACTCCATCCACACCAGTCGTTACAAATTGGTGAACCAGTCGCCATTTATCGGCAATCACCGTCGTGGGGGTGATGTTGGCATTTGCTAACTGGGCTAGATCAAGGACAGCGCGGGTGAGGTTGGCGCGCAGTAAATCAGCGTTGCGCAAGTCAGCCCCGGTTAGGTTGGCGAGTCCGAGGTAGGCGTCTCGTAAATCAGCCCCATTCAAGTTGGCCCCCTCTAGGTTGGCACCGCGTAGGTTGGCGCTGCGTAAATAAGCTCCCTCTAATTCAGCATCTCGCAGGTCACAATCTGGGCAAGTTCGCGTTTCGATCAGGCGCGTAACGTGGTCAGGGTTTGCGGCCATTGCCCAAGAGGGTGTCAAGGTTACGACCCCTATACCTATTGACAAGAATCCACCCATTCGTCCTGAAAGAGGGGAGCGGCTCATCTTCGACAACGCCTCAAAACTGTCCCTATGATGGCGATCTGAAAGCGCCTCGGCAAGGGGATGTTGCATGGTGGTAACAGTGTGCCCCGCCTGCAAGGGAATCCGGAGTACCCTGGTATGCGGATAGCATATAAACCCTGGCCGCATCCAAACCTGTTGCTTGCCCTAGGGAAAACTCAAGTTTTCAAGTTGGATGTGGTTTAGCAACCATTTACTGCTTTCTGGAGTCATGGGATTCAGGTATCAGCTACTGCCCATACCTAAACAGCAACGCATGAGCCTATTTGGATTTTCTCATTGGGCGCTATTTGGCAGCGTGGTCTTAGCAGGATTCTCTATGGGAGCTGCACCAGCGGCGATCGCCCAACAAAACCTAGAAAGCCTTGAAGACGTTGAATATTGGCGCAATCTCTGCGATTTACAGGCCAACGCTGGGCAATCAGCCCAAGAATCGTCCCAGGCGGCAGAAAATCCCGATGCGGCCCTGGCTCTCTACGCCGAGGCCCAGGTGTCTTGTGAAATGGGGATCGAGCTTGCCCCCCAAGATGACGACTTATGGGCGCGCCATAGCGGTATTTTGCTGGCTCAAGGGCAACATCCCAACGCGATCGCTTCGGCAGACCAATCTTTGCGATTTAACCCTGAAAACTCGCTGGCGTTTACCTATCGCTGTATCTCCCATTTCGAACTCGGCAATCTAGAGATGGCCCTAGATGCCTGCAACGATGCCCTCCGGGTGGATGGGAGTTGGGGCAACCAAGCCCCAGCCCTGGCTTGGCAATATCGGGGCCGGATTTTAGCCGCGCAAGATGATCCGGAGTCAGCCCTAGTGGCCTACCTGCGGACCTTATTGTTAGAGCCTGAAGATTCTAGGACGCTGCTGTACGAATGTCAGGCCCATATTGATTTAGCTGACTATGATAGTGCCGTCAGTAGCTGCGAAGCCGCCCTTGAGGGTACGGGCAACTGGGGACCGGAGTCCCCGGCGTTGGCCTGGTTTTATCAAGGGGTGGCCCATTTTGAGTTAGAAGCGTATCCCGCAGCGGTGGCCGCCTTTGATCGCGCCGCTGATATTGACCCCCTCCATGCCCTGACCTGGGCGTATCAAGGTCGCGTTTTAGCAGCTCGGGAATCCTATGCAGAAGCGTTATTGTCCTACACCCAGGCGGTCGCCATGCAGCCGGACTTGGCTAGGGGCTTGGTCGGCCAATGTCTAGCCTTTAACAAGACGGCTGACTATGCTTCTGCCCAAGCGGCCTGCGAAACGGCGCTGCAAATGGGTGATAACGAATGGTGGGAGCTGGGTCCGGCAGAGGGCTGGGCGCAGTTAGCTCAAGCTTTAGCGGGTCAAGGTAGCTATGAGGATGCTTTAGCGGCCTCTAATCGTGCCGTGGGCATTCGACCTGAATATGCGGCGGCTTGGAGCGATCGCGGGGTGGTGCTGTGGTATCTGGAAGATTACGTTGAGGCGATCGCCTCAACCCAACAGGCGATTCAACTAGATGGGCAAGCGGCACGACCTTGGGCAAATCTAGGCAGCATCCTGCGCAGCTTAGGACAGTACCCTGACGCCTTAGCAGCCTACGACGATGCCCTGCAGCGGGATTCCAATAACCCGAATATTTGGGCCAATCGCAGCGTGGTGCTATGGCATCTTGGACAATTTGAGGAGGCAGTGCTGTCAGCCAATCGAGCCGTCAATCTGGATCCTGACTTCATCACCGGTTGGTATAACCGGGGTGCTGCTTTGATTTCTCAGGGGCGATTTAGCGAAGCGGCCGATGCCTTTAATCGGGCGATTAATCTAGACCCTAACTACGCTACTGCTTGGACTGGCCTAGGAGTCGCCCTCAGCCAACTTGAGCGCTACGACGAGGCCCGGTTTGTCTTGACCCAAGCCCTGAGTCTGAACGCTAATCAACCGATCGCCCAAGCTATTCTGAACTCATTGCCGCCACCGCAGGCTGCAGCCCCAGCTGCCTCTAATAACGGCGGCGTACCTGCTTTACTACCTGCTACCGCTCCCTAGTTGCACTCAAAGGTCAACCGATGTCCTGCCGCGCCATTCCTAATCTTCGCTGGGCCTATCGCTACCGCCGCCTGGGGCTGGTGATTTTGGCCCTGATCACTGGGTTGGGATGCTGGATATTGCAGGGCAATCCAGCTTTGTCCAGACAACACCCTGAGGCAGTGGGCCAAGCACCCATTGCCACCGTGAGCGTCTTGGCCCAGGCCCCTTCCTTACAGGCCAGCTACGATCTCTACGAAGCCGGGCGGTTGGAAGAAGCTGCAAGTTTACTGGCGGAGGCCCTGGCTACCTACCGAGCAGGGGGCGATCGCCTCCGAGAAGCCGTAGCCCTCAGCAATTTAGCCCTCGTGGAAGGTCAGCAAGGCGACTGGTCTCAGGCTTACCAGCATATTGACCAGTCGATCAGCGTTCTACAGGGGCGTGAGATTACCGACCCCCGTCGCCCCCGGATTTTGGCCCAGACCTTTACGATTCAAGGGCAACTGCACTTAGCCCAGGGCCATGAGAATGAGGCGTTGGCATCGTTTGAATCGGCCACAGATCTCTATCAACAAGAAGGGGATGCGGCCCAGACGGTGCGTAGCAAAATCAATCAGGCCCAAGCGCTGCAGGCCAATGGATTTTACCGCCGGGCCATTCGGGAAATTCTGAACCCCTTGAAACAGCAACTGAGTGCCCAACCCGACTCACTCCTCAAAGCCGAAGGTCTCCACAGCTTGGGGGAAGCGCTGCTGGTGGCTGGCAGCACCCAACAAGCTGAAGATACGTTGAATAACAGTTTGGCTGTGCTCAGTGCGATAGACGGGGCGGCGCTGTTGCCTGCAGGCGATCAGGCCCGCTTGCCCATTGTCAGAGCGGCGGTCTATATGAGCCTGGGGAATACGGTGCGATCTCGCCAAGATGCCGAGGCAGCCCTGAACTATTACCAATTGGCAGGCCAAGCCGGGAGTGAAGCCAATCGCCTGCGGGCGGATCTGAACCAACTCAGCCTCTTGGTCGAGACGGAGCAATTTGGACAAGCTGCCAATCTTTGGCCCAGCCTTTGGCCCCAAGTCAGTCAACCGGCCACCAGCCGCGACGGGCTATACACGCGCCTTAATTTTGCCAATAGCCTGATTAATTTGGGACCGGGACAACGGGGACCGGACTGGGCCGCACTGGACACATTTTTAACCGAAACCCACCTCCAGGCCCAGGCCCTGGGCGATCGCCGCTCTGATGCTTACGTCTTGGGGACCCAGGGTACCGTAGCCCTTAAGCAAACCCACTTGGGGCGGGCCAAAACCCTGACTGAGCAAGCCTTAGTGCTCTCGGCTTCGGTCAATGCCACCGACATTATTTATCGCTGGCATGAACAACTGGGGCAAATTTTGGAGGTGCAGGGCGACCTCTTCGGCGCAATCAATGCTTACCAAACAGCCGTTAATAGCCTGAAACGCTTGCGAACAGACCTATTAGCGGTCAACCCAGATTTACAGTTCTCCTTCCAACAGAGCGTTGACCCCATCCACCGCAAGCTGGTGAACCTGCTGCTGGAAGCCTATGAACAAGAGGAGGCAAATAAGGCCAGTGGCGCTGGATCTGCCAATTTAGATGCCGCCCGCCAGGTGCTGGAATCTTTGCAGCAGGAGGAGTTGAATAACTACCTGCGAGCCGCTTGTCTCGATTTAGAAGAGGTGCAAATTGACCAAATTGCCCAAGCTCAGTCTACGGCGGTGATTTACCCGATCATCTTGCCCGATCGCCTCGCCACCATTGTCAGCTACCCTGGCCAGACCCAGGTCGCGACTAAAGGGGCTGAAGGTAAAGCCATCTCTGCCACCAACGAAGTGCTTGAACTCTATCCCATCAATGTGCCTGAGGGCACTGTGGATGAGACCCTAAGGCAGTTGCGACGAGATTTAACCAATCGCATCAGCTTGGGCTTTCAGCGCTCTGCAATCCAAGTCTATGACTGGCTGATTCGGCCCATCGAAGCGGACCTAGAAGCCAATGGCATTGATACTTTGGTCTTTGTTTTGGATGGGGGACTGCGCAATGTACCGATGGCGGCCCTATTCGATGAAGAAGCAGAAAAGTTCCTGATTGAAAAATATTCCCTCGCGCTCACCCCTGGACTGCAGCTTCTCGCGCCTAAACCCCTACAGGATCAGACCCTTTCCACATTGACGTTTGGCCTTTCAGAAGCGGTGAGGGTGGCGATTCCCAACAGCGATCGCATCGTCCGTTTTTCGCCCTTACCGAATGTCCCTCGGGAAATTGAACAGATTAGCAGCTTGATTCCCAAAACCAACGTGCTGTTGAACGAAGAATTTACCCCTGGCAGCTTCCAGACTGCCCTTGCCAATAACAGCGCCACGGTGGTGCATCTGGCCACCCATGGTCAGTTTAGCTCTGACCCCAATGAAACCTTCATCGTCACCTGGGAGGGCGAGACCATCACCATTGATGACCTGACGGTCTCTTTGGAAGCTGTTGCCGACAGGCAAGATGCGGATGTGGAACTGCTGGTGCTGAGTGCCTGCGAAACAGCAACCGGGGACGATCGCGCTGCCCTCGGTCTTGCCGGAATTGCCGTCCGGGCCGGAGCCCGCAGTACCCTAGCCAGTCTCTGGCAAGTAGATGACGTGGCCACATCCCAACTGATGGGTAACTTTTATGAGGAGTTGGCCACCAAGCGCGTTACCAAAGCCCAGGCCCTGCGAGCCGCCCAACTGTCTATCTTGAATAACCCCCGCTACCGTCGGCACCCCTACTATTGGGCACCGTTTGTAATGGTGGGCAACTGGCTGTAACCAGACGAGAGAGACCTACTCGCCTAGCTCCTCGCGAGATTTACCCCAGTAGGCACTGTAGGTCCAAATCTCGTTTTCCCCTTTGATTTCCTTTTGCCAGCGGTAGGTCGCCTTCTTAGGGTTGACCCCCACTTCAATCAGCTTGGCTCCCATGTAATATTCCATCTGGGTTTGGGTGCGCCGCTTGAAAAACTCAGACTGCCGCTTGGGTATCGTCCGAGTCATGTGGGCTTGGGTAAGTTTGGGGGTTGGCATGGGGGTGCAGGCAGCTAGGCAACATCGAGTCATCCATAACCGGGCAGACCCCCCGGCATGGCAAACCTTTGCCTAAGATAAGTTCACTTCAAGGCAAGGTTAAGACTCGATTTAGTAGTGTAACGTCACCTCGACTCAGCCTACGCCCCAGCCGCGACCTTAGCAGACTCAGGCAGCCCAATCTCGCTGCACACCTCATAGAAACGGGTGGTAGGCGGCGCTGCAAATAAATGGGCAATGCGCTTTAGGGCCTGGTCATAAACGGTATTGTGGTGAGATTCCATTACGTCGGGGCTTTCCCACAAAATTACGGCAATGCCGCGATCGCTACCGGGCTCTTGCAGCAGGTAAGCCCCTTTAAATCCTTCACCATAGGTGGAAACCGCCTTTTCGTAGAGTTGACGGGCCTCGGGAAAACAACCGGGTTTAAATTCGCCGGTAGCTACGTAGGCATATTTATGATGCAAACAATCTAAAAAGTCAGACATGGCAAATCATGATCATCAATGGGGATAGCCCCCAGTGTTGCTCAAACTCCGGCTCTGGCTAGAAATGTTTGGGTCAGGTTTTAGATTTCAGCGGGTTTCGCAACGTTCCAGCAACAATCCTCTTGAGTCCTGTAACGGCTGAGGCCGTTAAAGCGATCATAAAACGGGCGATCATAGAACGGGTAATCGCTCCATTGCCAAGGAGCGCGGATTGATGACACCCTCTCCTCGAAAAGTCATTCACATCGATATGGACGCCTTTTACGCCTCGGTAGAGCAGCGGGACAACCCGGCCTACCGAGACAAACCCATTGTCGTGGGGGGCAGACCAGAACAGCGGGGGGCGGTGGCTGCGGCCAGTTATGAAGCCCGTAAATATGGCATCCATTCGGCTTTACCGGCCCGCATTGCCCAGCAGCGATGCCCCCACCTGATTTTTGTAGCACCGCGCTTCACGGTGTATCGCCAAATCTCCCAGCAAATTCGGGCGATTTTTGCCCGCTACACCGACTGCATTGAGCCCCTGGCCCTGGATGAGGCTTACCTGGATGTAACCGACAACAAGGTGCAGGAGCCCTCTGCGATCGCGATCGCCCGCGCCATTCGCCAGGCCATTCGAGAGGAAACTCAGCTCACCGCCTCCGCTGGGGTGTCGTTCAACAAGTTCCTGGCTAAGATCGCCTCGGGTATGGACAAGCCTGAAGGTCTCTACGTGATTCGGCCTGAGCAAGCCGCAGAGTTTGTGGCCACCTTAGAGATTGAGAAGTTTCACGGCATTGGCAAGGTGACTGCCGCCAAGATGCACGATCTGGGCATCCACACGGGCTCGGATCTGAGGGCTTGGGAGGAGGCCGGTTTAGTGCAGCGGTTTGGCAAGGTGGGGCGGTTTTACTATCGGGTGGCGCGGGGCCAGGACGATCGCCCCGTCAACCCCAATCGCGTCCGCAAGTCTGTCGGGGCTGAGACTTCTTTTGCGGAGGATCTGCATGACCTGGCTGCGATGGATGCAGTCTTGGTGAAGCTGGGCCAGCAGGTGGCCAGTCACCTGGAAAAACAGCAGCGGGGCGGCTACACTCTCACCCTCAAAATTAAATATGCCGACTATCGACAAGTTACCCGCAGCCAAACTCAACCCGAGGTGTTGAAGACGGCTGAGACGCTGACGAGTTTGGGGCAAACGCTGCTGCATCACCATCTGGAAGCTGGTGTTGCGGTGCGACTCCTGGGCTTAACGGTTTCAAATCTAGAGCCGCTGGCATCAGAGTTAGACTTTGTGCAGCTTCAGCTAGCCCTATAGGTTCGTCATCCCATGACTGACGTTTTTATCTCCTATTCCCGCAAAGATAAGGAATTCGTCCAGGTGCTAAATCAAGCCCTGGTCGAGAGTAAATATGACGCCTGGGTGGATTGGGAAAACATTCACCTAACAGCGGACTGGTGGGCAGAAATCCAAGCTGGGATTGAGGCGACGGAATCCGGTCTATTGCCGCTTGGGCATCAGACTGCTTCAAGAGCCATGAATATAAGTGCATGATGGAGAAAACCTTAGTTTTGCAGCAAACACTTGTCTAGAACATCACCGTTTGCGTTTTCATTGCGTTTTCATAACAACCAACTCGGCTCTCTAAAGTATCCGGAAACGACCGCAAAGCTGGAGTACATAGAGAGGCTGATTGTTATGCGCTGTTGCTGCTTGAGTCGTGAGGAATAATTTCCAGGATTTGTCCTGATTCCATCCGTTGAGACAGTACATTATTACAATGCGATATATAGTGCAAATGTACTATATTGGGGCATCTTAACGATGTACTCTAGTTCTGTTGGAAACTTATGACTTCTACGGCAATCAATGCGAACTTATTGTTCTATGACCGATTCACACAGTTTTACTCGATGTTGGCATATGTGCGTTTTGACTCATTCCGGGGTAGCTTAGGCCACAATTTATTCGGATACAATCCGTATCATCAAGAGCTGACGCCTGAAGAAAAGCTGAAGGCAATGGCTAAGAATCAGGAAAAACAGAGCCAGCTCTCTATAGACCCAAGGAAGTCACGAGTTCAAAACAAGTCGCGACTTCACTAGTCGTCACTGCGATTAGAAGCTGAGGTGTTTTGCAAAAGTAGGATTATTAAAAGCATAAGTCCAAATTTGCTGCTATGCTTACGCTTCTAGTGATTCTGCTTTTTGCGTTTATATTTGTTTGTATTTTTGTTGAATTATTCAAGATTAAGTGCCCGGATTTACATTCCCTTAGCAGTAAATGTAATTGCATGTATTAGCAGGAACCCTTGAGTATGCCGGAAAATACTTCCCGCAGCCCTAACTGGGAAGACGATATTAATTATGTAGAGGAAACTCCAGAAGAAGTTGTCGACAGATTGATAGAAGAAGTAGAAACCAACTGTCAAGCTCATTCTTGCTCCGAACTTAGGCAAGCCTCAAGGAAGCTGTCTTCTGAAGATTCAGAAAGGCACAGGAGAGTGCAATTTGCATTGTCGAAGTGTGATCGAAATGGCTATTAGAACTAATATCTTCAAACAAAATCTATCTAAAGAAGCTTAATGCTAGGACGGCCACAGCACCAAAAGTTGCCAGGCATAAGACCAAAGCAAGCTTGTTTGAGAGGAGATGGACGATTTTTGTCCTTAAATAACAGGCAAACTTTTTCAAGACCTGGTTGTCATTACTAAGGTCCCTACCAATTAAAAAACGATTAAAGTAACTTACTGTGCTCTTGGCAGCATCTCTAGAAAGACCACTTACTAATGGATCAAGAGAGTTAAGGGTTAAGGCTCTGAAAGCCTCTTTATAGATGGATTGTGGCAAATCTAAGTAGACATTAAAGATATTCCCGTGAAAGTCCTGACTTCTGGGTGTCTTGCCAGATTTAAGATATACACTTATCCATTCAAGATATGTTTCTACGTCATGTATAAATCTGCTTTCTAGGTCTTTAAGGGATAGTTTTGAGGTTTTGTCAGTAGAAAATAAGCCATTTTTTTAAACACATGCTCTTTTGCAAACAAGGCTAAAGCATGACTGTTTTCCTGAATCCAAGCTCCTCCCTCATAGCACAGTCCATGATGCTCAATAATAGCTTTGACTCTGCTTTCTTTACCCAAAACAGATTGAAGCTCGTCTAATAATTTGAGGATGTTAGTTGAGTCTTTAGGATTGCCATCCTTCAGTCGATGCTCCACACACACTTTTAAATCATTAACTAGTAAGGCAGCTTTATCTAGCTTCTCCTTAAATTCTTGGCGGAGGCTTTCCTCAAATTTCTTGACCTTATCTATTTTCTCTTCAGACCAGTCCCCTTGAACGGTGTTGAAGAAATAATTGATGTCGCCTCCAGCTTGGTTGACACTACCCCCAGCTTGAGTAACAGGGGAATGGTGTAAATCGCTGTTGTTTATTTCAACACTTTGTTTGTTAGATGCCTTGCCACTAGGGTCTTCTGAAGGTATGTGCTGCATGTTCCTGACGATGAATCGGGGGCTAAGACGCTGAGGGAACGTTTCACAGTGTGGGAGTTGATGGCAAAAATGCTAGGCCAAGATACTGAGTGCGATGCCAAAATAGGGCAGTACCTGTTTTAGAATAGGCGCTGCTTTTTCCCATAGGTTAGTACCTTCACCTAAGGCATCGTTGGCTGATTTCAGTACCTTCGTTGCGTGCCCTAAAGCGTTACTGACATATTCCTTATCAGGTTTCTCAGCGTCAGTTTCATCTTTGGCAGTTTCAACGTCTCGCAATACCTTCTTCTTCTCATCGGCAGGAAGGTTAGAGCTGTCAATGTGAGCTTTGAGCTGGTCTAGTAAGGCGACTATATCTGAGAGGATATTTGGAAAGTATCAATCAGCACTCATTTCGAGAAAAGGCTTCCTAAGTATTAGGCTC
>JBHJIP010000041.1:0-40734 GCA_050043365.1 Leptolyngbyaceae cyanobacterium | reverse complement strand
TGGTGTCGACGGCTCAATGTTGATTATGAGCGCTTACCTGAATCCTCTGAAGCACTCATCTACATCGCCATGATCCGTGTCATGTTACGCAGGTTAGCGTGACGATTTAGACGCTCTACGTGTTTCCAAATATCCTCTTAGCCCTTACCAATCCCATGACCGCCAAATTGAGTATCAGGCATCATGGTGCGTCAAATATATTCAATGCCGTTGCTTAGGCATCCCTAAGGGCGGCAAGGATCCTTACCATTGCTGTATGTGACCGCTTGGTAAAACCTTGGAGCCATTACAATAGGCTGGATTTACCCTGCCATCCCCACCTGCCATGCCTCGCCGCAACGACATCAAGAAGATTCTGCTGATTGGTTCTGGCCCCATTGTCATCGGTCAAGCCTGCGAATTTGACTACTCTGGCACCCAGGCATGTAAGACCCTGAGAGAGGAAGGGTATGAAGTGGTGTTGATTAATTCCAACCCCGCCACGATCATGACCGACCCCGAAACGGCGGACCGCACCTATATCGAGCCCCTCACCCCTGCCATGGCCGAGCAGGTGATTGCTCAAGAGAGGCCGGATGCGTTGTTGCCGACCATGGGCGGGCAAACGGCCCTGAACCTGGCTGTAGATTTGGCCAAGGCTGGGGTTTTAGACAAATACGGGGTGGAGTTGATTGGGGCGAAGCTCGACGCCATTGAAAAAGCCGAGGACCGCAAGCTGTTTAAAGAAGCGATGGAGCATATCGGGGTCGGCGTATGCCCCTCTGGCTTGGCTGAAACTGTGGCGGAAGCGAAAACGGTCGGGGCCGAGATTGGGAGCTTTCCGCTAATTATTCGCCCTGCCTTTACCCTGGGCGGAGCTGGGGGCGGTATTGCCTATAACCAAGAGGAGTTTGAAGCGATCGCCCGCAGTGGTCTAGATGCCAGCCCTGTATCTCAGATCCTGATTGAGCAGTCACTGCTGGGCTGGAAAGAATACGAGCTAGAGGTGATGCGGGATCTAGCCGACAACGTGGTGATCATTTGTTCCATTGAAAATGTAGATCCGATGGGCATCCATACCGGGGACTCGATCACGGTGGCACCGGCCCAGACCCTAACCGATAAGGAATACCAACGGCTGCGAGATGCTTCGATCCAAATTATTCGCGAGATTGGCGTAGAGACTGGGGGCTCGAACATTCAGTTTGCAGTTAACCCCGAAGACGGCGAGTTCATCGTGATTGAGATGAACCCTCGGGTCTCTCGCAGCTCCGCCCTGGCATCGAAGGCGACTGGGTTCCCCATCGCCAAGTTTGCCGCCAAGCTGGCGATCGGCTATACCCTCGACGAAATTCCCAACGACATCACCAAAAAGACCCCAGCCAGTTTTGAACCGGCGATCGACTATGTGGTCACGAAGGTACCTCGGTTTGCCTTCGAGAAATTCCCTGGTACCGAAGCCGTCCTCACCACTCAAATGAAATCAGTGGGAGAGGCGATGGCGATTGGTCGCACCTTTCAAGAGTCCTTTCAGAAGGCATTGCGTTCTCTGGAAACAGGCCGGGGCGGCTGGGGCTGCGATCGCCGCGAAACCCTACCCACTCTCTCAGCGGTACGGCGCAAGCTGCGCACCCCCAGTCCTGAACGGATTTTTGCGGTACATCACGCCATGCAGCTGGGGCTGGATCTAGAAGAAATTTATGAACTCACCGGCATTGATCCCTGGTTTTTACACCACATGGCGGGGTTGTTAGCGACGGAAAAATGGCTGAAGCGGACTCCGCTGAACACCCTTACCAAAGCACAGCTCTATGCCGTCAAGCAGCAGGGATTTAGCGCTCGCCAAATTGCCTTTGCCAATCAACTCAGTGAAGACGAGGTGCGGGCCTACCGTCAGTCCTTAGGGGTGATCCCGGTTTATAAGACGGTAGATACCTGTGCGGCGGAGTTTGAAGCCACCACCCCCTACTACTACTCCACCTACGAATCTGAAACCGAGGTACTGCCCAGCGATCGCCCCAAGGTGATGATTTTGGGGGGTGGTCCTAACCGCATCGGTCAGGGGATCGAGTTCGACTACTGCTGCTGCCACGCTGCTTTTGCCCTGCCTGACGAAGGGTTTGAGACGATCATGGTCAACTCCAACCCAGAGACCGTCTCCACAGACTATGACACCAGCGATCGCCTCTACTTTGAGCCTTTAACCAAAGAAGATGTGCTCAACATCATCGAGACCGAGCGCCCGGTGGGGGTGATTATTCAGTTTGGCGGGCAAACACCGCTGAAATTGGCGGTGCCATTGCAAGCTTATTTAGCCAATTTAGTGAAGGAGCCAGGGGGCGAAGGAACAGGGGAGCCCACTGCCTACCCCATTACCCAAATCTGGGGTACGTCTCCGGACTCGATCGATACCGCCGAAGATCGAGAGCGCTTTGAAAAAATCCTGCGGGATTTGGAAATTGTGCAGCCTGCCAATGGCATTGCCCGCAGCACTGGCGAAGCGTTGCAGGTGGCTCGGTCGATCAACTATCCGGTGGTAGTTCGCCCCAGCTATGTGTTGGGGGGACGCGCCATGGAGGTGGTTTACTCCGATCAGGACTTAGAGCATTACATGACCTATGCGGTGCAGGTCGCGCCCGATCATCCCATTCTGGTTGACAAGTTTTTGGAAAATGCCGTTGAGGTGGATGTGGATGCGATCGCCGACAGCACCGGCGCAGTGGTAATTGGCGGCATTATGGAGCATATCGAACAGGCGGGCATTCACTCCGGTGACTCGGCCTGTTCACTGCCTGCAATCACCTTGGATGACGCCTCCCTCGCCACGATCCGGGACTGGACCGTGAAGCTGGCCAAACGCCTAGAGGTGGTCGGGTTGATGAATATCCAGTTCGCCGTGAAAGAGGAGCAGGTTTACATCCTAGAAGCCAACCCCCGCGCCTCTCGCACTGTACCCTTTGTGTCTAAGGCAACAGGGCTACCGCTCGCGAAGTTGGCGGTGCAGGTAATGTCCGGTAAAACCCTGGCCGATCTGGGGGTTACCGATGAGGTGTTACCCGCCCACATCTCGGTTAAAGAAGCGGTTTTACCCTTTGAGAAGTTCCCCGGTACCGACACGTTGCTAGGGCCAGAGATGCGCTCGACCGGCGAGGTCATGGGTATTGATGTGGACTTTGGCAAGGCTTTTGCCAAGGCAGAACTCGGAGCCAATCAGCACCTGCCCGAAGCCGGTACGGTATTCGTCTCCATGAACGATCGCGATAAGCAAGCGGTAATACCAATCGCACAGTCTTTAGCTGATCTAGGCTTCAATCTGATTGCCACGAGCGGCACCCAGCAGGTGCTGGCTGATCATGGTTTGACCGTCGAAACCGTCCTCAAAATTCACGAGGGTCGCCCCAATATCGAAGACGCGATTAAAAATGGGCAAGTGCAGTTGATTGTGAATACCCCGATTGGCAATACCGCCAAGGAAGATGACCGCGCCATCCGTCGGGCGGCATTGGCCTACAAAGTTCCGACAGTAACCACCCTGGCAGCGGCCAAGGCAACAGCAGCGGCGATTCGTACCCTGCAAACAGCAACCCTCGAAGTAAAGGCATTGCAAGATTATTTGCAGCCTTAGCAGCCCGACACCTAGGTCGTCCAGTCCATCTTGAGTTCGCCACTTGAGAGTTTGTCCCACACGAGGGACTGCATCAGCTCCAGCTCCTCAGGCGAGACCTTACCATCCGCAAAAATCGCGGCTTCTAAGCTGCGCTTTTCAGCAGCGGTCAAGATGCCGTCAGAAATAGCCCGCTCAATTAGAGCCTTAAGCTTATCAAGGTCCTCTAGTTCTGCTTTGGAAATGGGTTGTCCTTGATTGTTCGCCATCGGGTTCTCCTAAAATTGAGATCTTGCTGGTTTTACGCTTGCTGATTGACTAAACATCCTGAGAACACTCAAGACATTCGCAAGACTTAGGGTGCCCTGTCGGGCGACCATCGGTAATATTTTTCATCAGTGCTGGGGCATGATGTTTTTAAAGGCACCAGCTTTCCCCATCCAGCCCGGTGTCTTAAACTAAATGCAGTATTTAGGTGCTCTTCCTGAGAGGGTGTTTAAAAAGTTCTTGGGACTTCCTTTAGCGACATGGATTACCCAAAAGAGTGACGGTAGCATAAGGGTTCCGGCCATCCTACTGATGGGCTCCGGTATCGCTCTGATGTGCTCCGGTATCGTTCAAGACTGGCTTACCCCCTTTTCAAACACCCTCTGAGGTCAAATCATAGGCGGTTCCGACTTAACCCCCTGAGCTTGCTCAGCCCAGTTCGGTAAGAGAGACTGTCTTATCGATTGCAACCCGTGCGACCCTGTAAGGTATGAGCAATTGTGAGAGCGCAGCAACCCTTTTCCCCTCATGAGCCTGACGACCCATCTCAGAGTCGTTATCAGCCGCCGCTGCCCAATCTTGCTGCCTACGATATTCAAACCCTGATCTATCAGGGTGAGCATTCTTTGGTCTATCGCGGTTTCTGTCAGACAATAGGCAAGCCGGTTATTCTAAAAACCCTTGCTACCACCATTCCAGACCCTCAGCAATTAGCCCGTTACGAGCAAGAATACGCCATCACCCATGCCCTCAAGGGAACGCCAGGGGTGATAGAGGTCTATGAACTCCTGTACGCTAACCACCGCCCAGTGATTGTGCTGGAAGACTATGGCGCTCAGCCACTGGGTGAATATCTCAGCCAAGGCCCGCTAGATCTGAAGACATTTTTAGAATTTGCCCTGACGCTGACTGAAATTTTGGCAGCGGTCCATGGCACCCACGTTATCCATAAAGACCTCAACCCGTCCAATATTCTGGTACATCCCCAAACGCTGCAAATTAAGCTGATTGATTTTGGGATTTCCTCCTTACTGTCGCGAGAATCGGTCTCTCTCAACAGCTTGAATGTTCTGGAAGGTACTCTGGCCTATCTCTCCCCTGAACAAACGGGTCGGATGAATCGCAGAATTGATTACCGCACCGACTTTTATGCCTTAGGAGCCACCTTCTACGAGATGTTGACGGGACGGGTGCCATTTGTAGCTGAGGATGTGTTGGCACTAATCCATTGTCACATTGCCCATACTCCTCCTACGCCTCACCAGTTAGACGGTTCCATACCACCGATTGTTTCCGATCTGGTGATGAAATTGCTCGCTAAAACCGCTGAAGAGCGCTACCAGAGCCCTTGGGGGTTGAAAGGCGATTTACTTAAGTGCTGTCAACGATTGCAGCAACATGGCACCATTGCGGCCTTTGACCTGGGAGGTGAAGACTTATCCGATCGTTTCCGGCTATCTCAAAAGCTCTATGGCCGTGAAGCCGAAACCGCCGAGATTTTAGCGGCATTCCATCGCGTTAATCCTCAACCGCAGCCGACATATCAGGGACGGTCAACCCGTGAGTTGCTGCTGCTGAAAGGCTACTCAGGCATTGGCAAGTCGACCCTAGTTCGAGAAGCCTATAAGCCCGTTACTGAACGGCAGGGGTATCTGATTTCAGGGAAGTTTGACCCGCTACAGCGCAATATTCCCTATCGGGGGTTTATCGATGCGTTTACCGATCTGGTCAACCAGCTCTTAACTGAACCTGAAGCCCAACTGCAGCAGTGGGCTGTGCATCTGCAAGCAGTTTTTGGCGGCAACCTGCAGGTGATGGTGGCGCTGATTCCTGCGCTAGCGCTGATTGTGGGTGAGCAGCCCCCCCCTCCTACCTTGAGCAGCATGGAAGCGCAAAATCGTTTTAACTTAGCGATTCAAGGATTTGTGCAAGTTTTTGCCCAGCCGGATCATCCTCTAGTGATTTGTCTAGATGATCTGCAGTGGGCAGACCAAGCTTCGCTGAAGCTGATGCAGCGTCTGCTGAACGAACCCGATGCCCATAGTCTTTTGCTGATTGGGGTTTACCGTGACAATGAGGTGCGCGCGGGCCATCCCTTGATGCTGATGTTGGAGCAGCTTCGGCAACAGGGCAGGACAATTTCTGAAGTTACGGTGCAGCCCCTGAAGCTGGCCGATATTAACCAGTTGGTGGTGGATACCCTGCATCGCCCTGCAACTGAGACAGAACCGCTCGCTGAGCTAGTCCGTCATAAAACGGGAGGGAATCCCTTTTTTGTATGCGAGTTTCTTAAAGCCCGAGTCGAAGCGGGACTGATTTATTTTGATCGCAAACAATGGCAATGGAATTGGGATCTAGCCCAGATTCAACATCAGGCCGTCACCGAAAATTTGGTCGATCTGATGACGGCCAAACTGCAGAAATTGCCGGTCGAGAGTCAAAAGGCCTTGCAGTATGCGGCCTGTATTGGCACCCCTTTTGATCTGCGCGATCTGGCACAGGTCTTGCAGCAACCCCTAGAACCGACGGCTCAGGATCTCTGGCCTGCCTTACAAGCAGAACTTTTAGTCCCTGATGCTGAGACCCATCGCCTGGTAACCGTTGCGGATGGGTCTCAGCGTCCCTTGCAGTATTACTTTGCCCACGATCGCATCCAACAGGCAGCCTATGCTCTTATGTCCAAGGTCCAGCGGCCAGCCGTTCACCAAGCGGTCGGGCAACGGCTCTTAGATGTTGCCACCCAAGAACTCTCGACATCGCGTTTATTTCATATCGTCAATCAGCTCAACCTGGGTCGTTCTCTGATCATCGAACCGGCAGAACGCTCGGTCCTAGCCGGTCTGAACTTACAGGCAGGGCGTCAGGCGAAAGCTGCTGCTGCCTATGAGCCTGCCCTCGACTATCTCAATATTGGGATCTCCCTTCTAGATGAAGCGGCATGGGACTTAGAGCCTGAACTGATCGGGCAGCTCCATCATGAAGCGGCTGAGGTGGCCTGCCTCTGTGGCCAATACACGGTCATGACCCGACTTATTGCCACCGCCCTAGCGCGTCTGACTGATATCACTGAGCGTACCCAACTGCAGCTGACTCAACTCCAAGCACTCGTTTTGCAAAATCAACCCCTTTTGGTTGTCACATCGGCTTTGCCGCTCCTGAAAAGACTGGGGGTGCAATTTCCTCAACGCTTACGATTGCTCCACACAATTGGAGGATTACTTTACACGCGCCTACACCTATCGTCTTGGTCGGAGCAACGCCTGCTGCAGCATCGCGAAGTCAGAGATCCCACACAAAGAGCATCTTTATGGATACTCGCGAAAATCGGTAGCCCTGCCTATATGGCTATGCCTGACCTATCCCCTCTAATTACTTTTAGAGTCATCAGGCTTTCTCTCAAGCATGGCTACACCCCTACAACAGCTATGTCTTTTGCAGCCTATGGCTTAGTGACATGTGCCGTTGTTGGTAATATTCCTAACGGTTATTACTACGGTCAAATTGCTCTTAAACTAGCAGATCGTTTTCAACAACCTACCATTCGTTGTCGCGCACATTTCTTATTTGCCTATCTGATTGCTCATTGGAAAATGCCGTTAAGAGAGGTAGCTTTACGGCTGGATGATGTCTATCAGATAGGGCTCAAAGCCGGTGATTTTGAGTATGCGGCATACGCGGCGTACGCATCAGTACATGTCTGTTTAATTGCTGGAGATAAATTAACCAATATTCAAGAACGCCTAGAGACTGCTGCTGAAATTGCCAGTCGTCTCCAGCAAGAAATTACTCAGCAGTGGATTGCTATACATCAACAATTTCTGGACAGTTTGCAAGATGCATCTCTTGGGATAAATGACAATCGTCACATTCTAAAGCTATCTAGCGTAAGTGATGGAGGGGGAAAGACAGGTGAATTCTTGCTTTATGTTCATCAGATGTTCTGGTGTTATCTCTTCAAAGACACCAAAATGTCCTTAGAAGTAGCTGAAAAAGCAAAATCAGTATTAGATGCTGCTACTAGCGCTCCACCCTCTCCAATCTATACCTTATTGGAATCACTCAGCCTGTTAGCGGATAGCAACTTAAAGCCTAGGGGACTTTTTGGGAAAGCACACAAAAAGGTCAACTCAGCCAGGAAAAAATTCAAGAAATGGTCTAAATATGCTCCTGCCAATTATGAGGCTTCTCAATATTTATTGAACGGCGAATACTACCGCGCTACGGGGCAATTTTTACTATCACTCGAACATTTGGACAAAGCTATTCAGGCAGCTCATACTTATAATCGCCTCCATGAAGAAGCTATTGCCCATGAACGCATTGGTGAAGTGTATCTAGCGTTAAATCAACTCACTGCTGCTGCCGGTCATCTCACAAAGGCACACTGGTGCTATCAGGCTTGGGGTGCCTCTGCTAAAGCAAAACAGGTATTACAACAGTACTCTACCCTAGTTACGGCTCATGATAATTACAACCGAGGACGACGGCATCTAACGCTTGTACCAAAGACAAGTGGCACAACGACAAATCGTCTAACAGCTTCTTTAGATGTGGGCAGCTTAATGAAGGCTTCTCAGGTGATTTCTGGAGAAATTGTACTAGACAAGCTCTTAGAACAATTGATGCATATTCTACTAGAAAATGCTGGAGCAGAATCGGGTGTCTTACTCTTAGATCAAGAAGGGCAATTAGAAGTTGTTGCCACTGGATCTGTGAACAACAGAGAAACAAATATTCAAAAGGAAAGAGTGCATCTTGAAAAAGTTACCGCAGCCTCTGTTATCCACTACGTTTTGAGGACTCAAGAAAGCCTGATTGTCAATGATGCTGTGAGCGATAGACGGTTTTCTCATGATGATTACATCCGAGAGTGGCAACCACAATCTATTCTCTGTACACCTCTTTCCAATCAAGGCCGACTAAGGGGGTTAATTTATTTAGAAAATAACCTTACATCACAAGCATTTACCGAAAAGCGTTTACAGGTGCTAAGGCTGCTTTCCTCTCAAGCAGCAATCGCCCTAGATAATGCCCGTCTGTATACCGATGTAGCCACTCTCAGCGAAGCCTATGCTCGGTTTGTCCCTCAACAACTGTTGCAACATCTCAACAAAAACAGCATTACTGAGGTCAACTTGGGCGATAACGTTGAACTCGATATGTCGGTGATGTTTGCCGATATTCGCGCCTTTACAACCCTATCTGAAAAGCTGACGCCAGCGGAAAGCTTTCAGTTTATTAACGATTATCTTGCCCGACTTGAGCCAGTCGTCGTTGAGCATCAAGGCTTTATCGATAAATATATTGGCGATGCAATTATGGCACTTTTTAGCGGTGGAGCAGACGATGCCGTCAAAGGGGGCATTGCCATGCAAAAAACCTTAGCAACCTACAATCAAGAGCGCCAGCATAGCGACCCCATTCGTTTGGGCATTGGCATTAATACAGGGCGGCTGATGTTGGGGACGGTTGGCGGTAAACAGCGCATGGATGGCACTGTGATTAGCGATGCGGTGAATCTAGCGGCACGTCTCGAAAACTTGACCAAACGTTATGGGGTTGATTTATTGATCAGCCATGACACCTACACCCAACTGCGATATCCCCAAAGTCACTGCATTCGCAAAATTGGTACGACCCAAATTCGAGGGCGCTCTAATGAGGTCACCATCTATGAGGTCTTTGATGCAGACAACTTTGAAGTGCAAGCCGCGAAACAAGCGATTAGCGATCGCTTTGATCAAGCCTTGACGGCCTATGAGCAAAACCATTGGCAGGAAGCGATGCGCTTGTTTAGCACTTGCCTTGATCAGGTGCCTAGTGATTCGGTCGCTGAATACTATTTAGATCAGTGTCGAGACCAAACGAACCAGGCTCACCTTTCCGAAAAACGCTGACCTCTTTGTGGACCTGTGGACTGTGAATAACAGGGATCTAGATCACAAGGAGCCCGATTCTTTTTATGTACGGTGAGGCCAACTTGGTCATGTGCTCGTTTGACTAAGTCTGTGTGTCTCCTGAGATCTGTTGATTGCCCCCTTTAGGAGAATTTGCTCCATGACTGCTGCGAAAACGCGCTTTCCAGAAGCGGCAATGATTGCCACTCGGCAAGAACTGACGGATGAAGTTTTGCCTCTTTTAGAAGGCAGCATTCCAGAAGATTTAAACGGTCACTGGTTGGCCATGGGGCCTGTGGGTAGTGTTGCTATGCTGCCGATGCCTGGAGAACCTAGTTATCCATCGAGTAGTGGGAGTTCTCTCTTTAACGGAGATGCGATGGTGCATCGGTTTGATTGCGATCGCCCCGGTGAAGTTCGTCTCACTACTCGTATTATTAAGACCCCCTGTTACTACGCCGATCGCGCGACCACCCCTGGTACTCGTCATAGTGATTGGAAATTTATCAGTAGTGGCCTCGTTCGCTTTTCTTTCCTTTTAGGGTTTCGCAACGAGGTGAATACAGCTGCGATTCCAGTCAAGTTTGCGGGTGATGATCGCTGGCGATTGCTTGCAACCTGGGATTCCGGGCGTCCTTACGAAATGGATCCGATGAGCCTGGAAGTCAAGACTCCTGTCGGTGCGAATACCGAGTGGCGTGAGCAAACAATTCCCTTGAGAATTGGCCCTTTTAAACTCCACATAACAGCTACACATCATGCTTATGACGACCATACTCAAGAGCTATACACAATCAATTTTGGTAAGTCGATACTTACGATGATGGCCCCCTTGCTGATTCACGGTATTACAGCCTTGATCAGCTGGACAATATTGCTAAAACATGTCGTCCGCCTTGCCTTTCGTATCATTATCAAGATTTTGCAAGCAATTAGTCTACTGCTCTCACCTTTGGGATTAGGGCAGGACTTTGTTTATTTGTTGCGATGGGATGGCAAAAGCCGCCTGCAAAGATGGCAAGTGATGCTGCCTCGCACCTTGGGATTGCCGATCCGTCGCCCTGTGCAAATTGAGCAGAGTATGCACCAGGTAGGCGTCAGCAGACAATATGTTGTGTTGATGGACACGGCCTTTAAGCTAGGGCCTGAGCAGTTGATCCCAATTCCTCTACCAGGCAATACGGATACTGAACGTGTTTTACGGCAAGTATTGAATTTTCCTCAATTGCCCTATACGAACTTATACCTCGTTAAACGAGCTGACCTCACCCCTGATCGTAAAACGGTTGTTGCCCAACAGGTAACCATTCCCATGGAAATTGCCCACTTTCGGGTGGACTACGACGACAGCGAGGGTGTGGTTTTACATGTGTCCCACAACAACGCCTGGGATCCAGCAGAATGGCCTCAGGCGTACGATTCCTATGTGGAAAACCCCAAGCCGCCACAGCCCGTAACCGATCCGATACAGCGCTTTGTGGGCATGACCGTCAGCACAACCGATCTCAACTATCTAGGTCGATACGTGATTAATCCTGACAACGGCAAGTTGTTGAAGCATGATGTGGTTAGCGATCCAACCTGCACCTGGGCACCCGCTATTTATGCTGATGTGGGCAATATTGGCGTACCAGAACACTACGAACATATCTATTGGATCGCCTGGGGCTGCTGGGATGAACTCATGACCCAGTTCATGGTGGATCTCTACAAAAAGTACAAGCACCGCCAGTTGCCCATCGAAGAAGTGTTAGAAGCTGCGGCAGGCAAAGCTCCACCTGCGCTCTGTCATCTTGATACCACCACGATGGAGATTGTGGATAAGTATCTATTCCCGCCAGGGCACTTTGGCAATTCGCCTCAATTTATTCCCCGAGGGGATGGCGGCGATCAGACCCATGGTTATTTGGCTTGCGTGGTGCTGTCAGATACCGAGGCCGGACCCACCAGTGCGATTTGGCTGTTTGATGGCCAAAATCTCAGCCAAGGCCCCATCTGTAAGCTGGGCTTTCCCCACCAAGAAGGGGAAGTAGTACCTGGATTCCAAATGGGTCTGACCATCCACACGACCTGGGTCCCAGAAATAGCACCCCGCACGGCCAGTTATCACATCCCAATCAAAGCAGACTACGATCCCATGCTGGTGAATGAATCTGAGGCAATCCGTCGCTTCTTTGAGGAGGAAGTTTACCCACATTTTCAATAGGTAAAGGGGGGCTTCGGAGGTGACGACCTGTATCCCTTGCCCCAGGTCACCCTGCTAGCCCCCTCGCACCTCTATCTAGAAGAGTGCTGAAGCCGGAGGCCATGCGGTATTAGTCGCGTCCTTTGAGCACGCGATCGATTTCCCGCTTCGCCTGTTTCCGCTTCAGGCTTTCTCGCTTGTCGTGCAGCTTTTTACCTTTGGCTAGCGCCAACACAATCTTGACCCAGCCCCGTTTCAAGTGCATTTTCAAAGGCACTAGGGTCAGCCCCTGCTGCTCGACCTTGCCAATCAATTTGCTGATCTCACGACGATGGAGCAACAGGCGACGGGTACGACGGGGATCGTGGTTGTAGACCTTATTAGTGCTGCTATGGGGCGAAATATGGACGTTGTGCAACCAAATTTCGGCATTCCGGATTAGAGCATAGCCATCGCGCAGGTTCACATTCCCGGCCCGAATTGATTTCACCTCGGTCCCTTTCAGCTCTATCCCAGCTTCAAAGGTTTCTAGAATTTCGTACTGATGGCGAGCCTGGCGATTATCGCTGACTAGCTTATAGCCATCCTCAGAAGGTGCTGCCATCCCGTTTACTCCACTACAATTCGCCATTCATGGAGTTCATACTCCACACATCCACTAGCCACTAATGGATCTGCTTGCACAATGGCCTCTGCTTCTTGCTGAGAAGCCGCCTGAAACAACAACATGCCACCGCCATATTCGGCCCAATACCCGGTGCGGGCTCCACGTCCCTGGGCAATCAGCGATTTCACGTAGGCCACATGGGCGGGTACGTTTGCATCAAAGGTGGCCTTATCGACGATGCCCTTTTCAATTTTGACAAACCAAGCCATAGGCTGCGATCGCACAGATAGTGAATTCAGGCCAATCTCAACACTGCCTGGGGCTTATAGCATAGCGATCTGGCGGCAATTATTGATAGTCCTGTGAAGACCTGTGATGTCGTCTGCCCTTAAACTATTTTTGGCAGTGCTTAGGGGAACCACCATGGCCATATCTGTGATTGGCGGCATTGTATTGCTTGGCCTCGCTTATTTACTGGGTTCAATACCCACTGGATATGTCGTCACGAAAGCCCTGAAAGGGATAGATATTCGCCAACATGGCTCTGGTAACACTGGGGCGACCAATGTTTTTCGCGTGGTTGGCAAGCCCGCAGGCATCGCCGTATTGGTGATTGATTTACTTAAAGGGGTTGCGGCGGTCCTCCTGATGAAAATTCTGTTGCCCCTAGTCAGTGCAGCGGGGAGCTTGTCCCCGCTGGCCTGGTGGCTAATGCTGGCGGGAATCATGGCTATCATCGGCCACAGCCGCTCCGTATGGTTGAATTGGACGGGCGGAAAGTCTGCAGCGACGGGCTTAGGCGTCCTCCTAGCCATGGCATGGCCGGTCGGACTCACTGTTGCGGGAGTCTTTCTGGGGGTACTGGGTCTCTTTCGGATTGTTTCTTTGGGGTCAATTTTGGCGGCGATATCAGCGGTTGCGATGATGCTGATTTTGCAGCAGCCCCTACCCTATATCTTGATGGCGATCTCCGGTAGCATTTACGTCATTCTCCGCCATCGCAGCAATATTGAGCGCCTGCTGGCCGGCACAGAGCCGCAGCTGGGTCGGCAATCGAGATAGAGCGCTGTTTAACTGCCGTACTTACCCCAAGACAGAAAGGCTGTTACCAAGTACAGAATGATGGCAGAGCCAATCACCGCAGGCAAAATGGGCACCCCTTGAACCGACCATTCCAGGACATCAATAGACAGGCCATAGGTGGTTTTGGCGTATTTCAAAACCCACTCCCCAAGCCAAACGCCGGCTAAGCCAATCACCAATAACCCAAAAACCTTGCCAGGGATTTTGCGGGGCAATAGCAAGGTTGCAAGTCCGGCACAGACGAAAGCGATCGCGAGTTGCACCAATAGCCTTGTGATATCCATCGTTCTGTCCTCGCGAAATATGAAACACTAGCGACCCAATTGCCGCGATCGCTCACTCGCAGCCTGTACCGCTTCTATAAAGGCTGACCTGATCCCAGCGGCTTCTAACTGAGCGATCCCTGTAATCGTCGTACCCCCAGGGCTGGTGACCCGATCTTTTAAAACGCCTGGGTGAATGGCTTCAGTTTGCAGCAGTTCTGCGGTGCCCTTAACCGTTTGTATGGCCAACTGCATCGCCGTTGCTCGGGGCAGACCCGCTGCAACGCCGCCATCCGCTAAAGCTTCAACGACTAACGCAATATACCCAGGACCAGACCCCGACAAACCGGTGACCGCATCCATCAGAGGCTCGGGCACGGTGACAACAGAACCTACTGCGGCAAAAATAGCTTCGGCTTGCCGGTGATTGTGATTGTCTGCTTGCTGACCTAGGGCGATCGCGGTCATCCCGGCTCCCACGGTGGCTGGGGTATTGGGCATGGCTCGAATCACTGGCCATCCTGGCACTGCGGCTTCTAGTGCCTCAAGCGTTACCCCCGCCATGATTGAGATGAGGAGTGGGGTATGGGTTAGCTCAATGGATAGCGCGGGTGCAATTGCTGAAAAAGCCTGAGGCTTCACCGCCAGCAGCAACACATCTGCACTGGCAATCACCTCAGCATTGCGATCCGTTGTTTTGATGTCATAGGTTGCCGTCAAAAACTGTCGGCGCATCTCACTGGGCTCACCGACATTGATCTGGCTGGCTTGATAAATTCCATAGGATAAGAGGCGGGCAATGAGCGCTTCGCCCATTACACCGCCTCCGATGACCCCTAACGTTGTTGGCAAGTTGTGAACATCCTCAATCTACGTAACTAGAGATAGGTCATGCAGGTCAGTAAAAGCATAGACAACTGAAGGTTGCCACTACGCTCCTAACCATTAACCCATTTCTAAGCCATCCTCAGAAGGACGGTACTACGCCATCCGTGCAACTTGATCCGCTGTCCAAGCGGGTGCAGGAGGGGCTTGACGGGGATCCACCATGGGCGTAGGAGGTGCCATGGGCATTTCTTCTTCTACGTCGGTTGGTGTGCTCACCTGCACGCAATTCGGTGTAAACAAGAAAATACTTTCACCAATGCGCTCTTGGTGACCGTCAATGGCGTAGGTACCACCGGCAACAAAGTCTACTGCACGCTGAGCCTGATCTGGATCCATAGTGGTCAAGTTGAGAACCACAGACTTGCGCTCCCGCAAAGCCTGAATGGCTTGGGGCATTTCTTCAAATGAACGGGGCTCCATGACGACGACTTCGGAGGCCCCACCAATGGATCCAGGCATACCAATCACATTACTTCCCATTGCAGTTAGTCCAGTTTCGTTAGGTATCATCCGGTCACGAACACGGCGACGAGCACGAGGCTCTTCAGGCTGCGGAGCAGCGGCGACAGGGGGAGGCGTACTGTCCTCTTGTTGTTGATAAAGGTTTTGGTACTCTTCCCCATCAATCTCGTCGTACTCGTACTCATAGTCGGCCGGGTCATTTAGGCCAACAAAGTCTTTTAATTTATTGAACAAATTGCTCACAACTTACACTCCAGTACAACCTACACAGCAGGATCAAAGTCCCTGAGTGGAGGGAATGAATGATGCCAACATGCCGTAAGGGCAATTTAGTCTAGTCCAAAAACTGGGAAATAGACGACATGGCTACGCATAGATTTAACGAAGATGAGCCTTAGAAAATGAGTAAACCCCATTAGTAAAGGAAGACCTTGATTAAACTGCCTATAATGTAGTCCACTTCTCGGAATTTGAGTCCACAGTATACATGAAATATCTGAAGGGAAACAGCCATTAATAATTAGTTAAAGAAGCTGAAGATCCTTGTTCGGTCGCCCTTCTAGCGGATGACGTCGCCACGATCTAGAGACACCGATCAGGTTTTCTGATCAATTGAGATGACTCGTATGTGAGAGCTACGAACTTTAGACGTTTGAGGATAGATCGGTTGGATGCTTACGGTCGCGATCTCCAAACAGGATTGTCCCTAATCGAACCATGGTTGACCCCGCTGCGATCGCCAGGGAATAGTCGCTAGACATACCCATTGAGAGTTCAGTTAACCGGAGGCGGCTAATCTCGCAGTGATTGATCTGATCAAGTAAAGCTTTCGCCTCTGCAAAGATCATCTGAGTCTCTGTCGTCTGCAATCCCCATGGCGGAATCACCATTAAGCCGCAGATATTCAGGTGGCGGAGCTCTCCGAGTTGTGGGAGTGCTGCCCACAACGTCTCGACTGAAAATCCAGACTTGCTCGGGTCTGGCCTGAGCTTGACCTGGATACAGCAATTTAGGACGTGGGTCGACTCAGCAGCATACTGATCCAGGCGCTGGGCCAATTTACAGCTATCAACTGAATGAACCCACTGAAACTGATGAACAGATTTGCGAACTTTGTTGGATTGAAGATGGCCAATCAGATGCCAGGTGATATCGCTTAAATCTGCCAGTTCAGCCTGTTTGATTCGAGCTTCCTGCACCTGACTTTCGCCAAAATCTCGGATACCTGCGCCATAGGCCGCACGGATTGCAGTGCTCGGCATCTTCTTACTAACAGCGATTAAGCGGACTGTGGCCGGTAAACTGTGTCGTATCTTGTGAATGCGCTCGGCAATCTGAGCAACGGGCAACACCGTCATTACTGGAAGGTCTGTTTGTAAAGCGTCTGTAGCCGATCATACTCACTTGAGGAACCAATACGCCGCTGCACACGTATTCGATTTTCAAGCATGAGGCGGGCGTCACTGCGGCTGATCGGGTCAAACACTAGACCTTTGCGCTTATCGGAATTGACTACGAAAAACAAGCGCTGAGCATACAGGGTTGCAAATAGCTCACGATAGTCATCAATCATGCAAATCCTGAAGAGCATGCCAAAGTTTGGGTGGTTCAGGTAGGTTTCAGCACTCATTCAGAATGACAGGTCTCTCAATAGCTCCGGCTCCAAAACTCCTTGAGAGGGTGTTTGAAAAAGGGGTAAGCCAGTCTTGAACAATACTAGAACCCATCCGTAGGATGGTAGACCTAATGCTACATTCACTTCTTTTGGGTAACCCATATCGTCACTCGTCATCCTGCGCAATGGCTATGCAACGCCAGATACACTAAACAAAAACGAAAACGAAGTTGTATCTATTGAAACATTATTAACAATAATACGGTTTGTGCAATACTTTTTGCTTTTTAATATTTGCGACACGATTCATCAGGGATGGATGCGGGTGTGAGGAGCCTGAGCTAGGTCGCAAACGATATGCAAGCTCTTGGACGAGGGGCCTATCTGCGCTGAACACGAGATAGCTTGCCAGCACAGGACATTGAAGGGCACTGTGCTCGACATGATTCAACATTTCAACGTTGCTGAAAGAAAAACACTTCGGCAAATACAAAAAATTGTAACTACATTTTAATAGACAAAAACAGAGTCTCTAAACTCACTGAGGCTCTGATCAAAATCAACCATATTAAAAACATATAAAAAGCAGGTATCAATGCATAGGCAAGACAACTAAGCGTCGTAATGATACCTGCCTAAAATCTGCCCTATAGTGCAGACTTTAAGATGTGCGATAACAATTCAGGCATCGCTCTCAATATAGATAAAAAAGAGGCCCATGGCTGCAAATGCTGAAACTGCAAGCAAAGGCACAAGCGCTACAGGAAGGAAAGAAGCCGCATAATCACCCAGCATAGTTTTGAATGACCTATGAAATATCTACACTTAAAGCTCACAATACTACTTGGTGCGGTGGCTTTGGATGATTGTCAATTTTTTTAACAAACTTCTAAGGCGTGTTCATTTCGCTCTAGTCTACTTTTTAACCCCAATCTTTGTTCTTAACAATAGCAAAGGCATCGAAATACCATGGTCCAATCCACAGTTGACCCCCAAGTTGGAAACTTGGCAACGCCATTAAATTCCTCCGGCTTTTCAACCGCACTCATTCGTAATCTTCCTGCATATCGTGCAAATCTGTCGGCACAACGTCGAGGATTAGAGATCGGTATGGCCCATGGCTACTTTATCTATGGCCCCTTGGCTCTGTTGGGGCCACTGCGTTCCACAGATGTTGCGGCTGAAGCAGGTGTAGCGGGTGCAATTGCGCTGGTAACCCTATTAACCGTTGCACTATCGTTGCATGGGTCGGTTCGGAAAGGGGATGCGATCGCAACCATTACAACCCCTAACCCTCCTAAAGATTTTGGCACACCGGAAGGCTGGAGCGAATTTGCAACCGGTTTCTTTATTGGGGGTTGCGGCGGTGCATTTTTTGCTTATCTGCTAGCCCAAGCTCCTGCACTGATTTCATTTTAGCCTTGGGATACAGGTGAGCTGATTCTCTTGAATCCGCTAAAGCTATTGATAGTATCTTCAATAGCCGCAAAGCTACTTTCATCCCTAGGACAAAGCCGTCTGAATGATCTAATTCAGGCGGCTTTATAGTGCAAATGGCTGGTATGCCAGTTTGTTTTTATGTATTGGGTGAGTTGGAGCTAGCATTCTGCTGTAATTGGCCGTAACAGTCCAGTGCTATGGTGTATCGGCCTTGGGTTTCGTAGAGATGTCCTAAGCGATGTAAAAGCCTATTAGCTTTAACGATATCGCCCGTATGCTGATAAGCCGCAAGGGCATCCTGATAAGGGGCGATCGCAAATACGTTATATCCCATAGCTTCATACAGCTCACCTGTATGGTCTAGGATTTCTGCCGTAAGTGCCTGAGTGGCGGCGGCCGTATGCTCTAAACAACAGTCAAGTGCAGCTTCATATGCAGCCAGAGCAAACATAAAGGCTTTTTGCTGAGCGTAGACTTGCCCTAACGTGTTGAGGGTTTTGCCTTCTGACAAGATGCCAAGGGAATGGTAAAGGGTTGCGGCTTTTTCGAGATGGGTTTGGGCGGCGTCTAAATGACCCAAGTGAAAATGGGCACTTCCTAAAGTGTGTAGCGCTTGGGCTAAATAACGCGGGGTTGCGCAGTCCTCAAGTACCGCGATCGCGGCTTGGCCGTAGGTCAAAGCCCGAGCATAATCTGTGCAGGTGAGGTTTACCCTGGCGATTGCTGCGAGACTTTGACCCACACCTGCGATATCGCCTTGGGTTGTGAATTGGTGCAGTGCCTGATCGAGATGGTGTAAAGCTTCTTCAAAGTGATTATTGTAAAGTGCTGCTTTAGCAGCTGAAAAACATTCATGCTCGGGTTTGGCCCGCTCTGGCTGGTCCGGCGCGACATCTTGGCTGGTGTCCTGAACCCAATCATCGTCCCAATCACTCAGTGCTTGCTCAATAAACTGAAGGCTGTTGCCAGCAATATGAGTAAAATAGGCGTCGCCGATGGCTTTGGAGTGATCTAAGAGGCCCCGGAAGCAGGCGATTGCAGCGCTGATATCTCCCTGGTCAAAATGTTGCCAACCTTGAGCCACCTGTTGGGACAGCGGCTGTTGGATGTTAGCGCAAAGCCAAGCTGTCAGAGTGGTCGAAGCTGTATTGGTTAATAGGGGAAACATGCTAGTAGAAACCATGATGATTGCGATCGCCTAAACGTTGCACACAACAGGAACTACCGCTGGTGACCCTCGACTTATGCAAAACCCAAGAGTTGTTACAAACAGCAACACTTTTAATATCCGTATTATCTTGCGTTTGGCATAGCCTGAGCCCAATGTTTCAGCCATGAAAAATGCCTGGAGCCAATGACTCCAGGCATTTTGGGTTTAAATGAACCTGTTGCTATTACACAGCAACCGGGTACACACTGACCTTTTTCTTGTCTTTACCCTTGCGCTCGAAAGTGACAACACCGTCGACAAGGGCAAATAGAGTATCATCACTGCCGCGACCGACGTTAACGCCAGGGTGAATTTTAGTGCCACGCTGACGAATAAGAATGTTGCCCGCAAGCACAGCTTCACCGCCGTAACGCTTGACGCCGAGGCGTTTGGAATTTGAGTCGCGACCGTTTCTGGTACTACCGGTTCCTTTCTTATGAGCCATGATGATTTCCTCTATTGCTAAGTAATGAATCTTGCGCTCAAGTTAAGCGTCTGCCGTGGCAGCTTCAACTTCTGCTTCAGCCGGCTTCACTGCCTCTGTTTCGGTGCCTGCAATCACCTTGCCGCCCAAACTAATGGAGTCAATCATGACCCGCGTGAGTTCCTGGCGGTGACCCCGCTTTTTACGGGTTTTCTTCTTGGGCTGCATTTTGTAGACGATCACCTTGCGACCCCGCAGATGACGCATCACAGTGCCCGATACAACCGCCTCTTTAACAAACGGTTGCCCCACTTGCATGTCGTCACCATCGGAGACATACAGGACTAGATCTAGGGTGACGGTATCGCCTTCTTGCTTGGCAAGGCGGTCAACATCGTAAAAGCGGCCGGGCTCTACTCGAATTTGTCTGCCGCTAGTCTCAACAATGGCGTAGGTCATACTTTGTTCCTTAAGGTCGCCGTACAGGTAAACCCAGGTAACTGAGTTATTTTGAGAAACCTGATCCGAGCTAAATTCGTAACCAGCTTACTATTTTCTGTGATACGGATGATAGCTGTCAAGTTAGGCTTCACCCCAAACAGACACAGAAATTGCAGCGATGACATTAGTGATGGGCAAGTGCAGTACTGAACGGCCACATTACCTATCTCACTAGCCATCACCCCATTGACCATCGGGATTTGCAGGAGTTATTTGGGGCTCAGGATGGTGGCCTACGGACAAAGCTGACCGCAGACAGTGAACTTATTGATCCATGCGGGGGACCACACGCAGCGGGGGTCTGCTGTCGGAGATGGAAGGGGCAGCGGCGTGGCTGCGATCGCTGGCGGAGCGATACACCTATGGTTGTTGGTGAAAAAAGGAGGCGAGTACGTCATGAAAACAGGCTGGAGACCATGGGTGATTGACATCAAGTCGCATCCATGAGTTCTAAAAGTTTTCAATAGGCGAGATTTCAGACTATTCCCCTGCCAAACCTGCCTAATGTAAAAAATAGCTAAATTCTTGCAATAAGACCCTAAGTTGTTTCGCTCATATTCCTAATATTTTTAGGTATTTAAAGATTCCAATTATGATGAATAAGGGAAATATATCTTGCTCAGTCGTTGGTGGTGGTATTTCCGGTTTGGTTGCTGGAAGTTTACTCCAAAAATATGGATTTGATGTTGTTGTTTTGGATAAGGGGCGTGGTATTGGGGGGCGTATGGCGACTCGCCGTATCAATAACCCTAGTTTCGGAGAAGGAGTCTTTGATTATGGAATTCAATACATTACAGCAGCGAGTGAAGAGCTCCAAACTTGGCTGCAGTCCTGGCGAAACTCTGGGCTAATAGATGCATGGGATTGTGATGCCCGGACACCGGAAGATTCAGGTGATCAAAGATATTTCGGAACTAAAGATATTAGAAGCATTGCTAAATATATTTCTGCAGAATTGAATTGTTACACTTCCAAAAAAATTATCAATTTGAATTGGGGCGGAAATGACTGGACTATTTCAGCCGAGGATGGCACTTCCTATAACAGCGATGTTTTGATTATGACGCCTCCCTTGCCTCAGTCTCTGCAGTTGTTGACAGACTCAAATATTCAATTGCCTGGCAACTTATTCAATACCTTAAATAAGGTCTCTTATAGAATGTGCATGGCTGTGCTGGTTTTGGTTTCTGAACCTGTAGAAATCAAAAAATCTGGAGGTCTTAGTGTTGATGATGGCCAGTTGCTCTGGATCGCCTGCAATCATCAAAAAGGCATTTCTCCAGACTGCCATGCGATTACACTTCACGCAAATCCAAAATTTAGTGAACTTAACTACGATAGAGATAAACGAGAGAAAGCTGCTCAAGAGCTAATCGATGCAGCCAAAAGTTATATAGATGAATTAAATGTTATTGACTATCAAGTCCATGTATGGAGGTATAGTACTCCGAAAAATCCATTTAATGCTCCATTTTTTTCCTCGCAAAGCCTATCTAACCCAACGGTGGAAATTGGCCCACTTTATATAGCTGGCGACTCATTCCTTGCAAAGAATAGCGGTGCTTCTAGCTTTGAAAATGCTTTCTTATCCGGGCTAGAGGTGGCCAATGATATAAAACAGCGATTCTAAGTTTTCTATGATTCGAAATCGATATTTTGCTGGGCGGCGCATCAGGTTTACGTTTAACGATTACTTGACTGACCGTCACTGGCTCATCTTCTCAATGTGCAACTTAGTGATCAACTCTCAGACTTAACGTCGAGAATTTGGCAGCTGACTTTATTGCCCTGAAATCTGGTGCAACGGCTATTCTGAGAGGGCTTTCCCATGCCACGCCCATGGCCCATTCCGCTTCACCTGATCAGCAAATCGCTCAACTAGACGCACTGCGATCGCAACTCCGAGCGGGTCAACAGGCGTTAGCCGATTGGTCGGGTGGCCCCCTCGCCGTTTCTGCCGTCCCAGGGGCAGGAAAATCTACCGGTATGGCTGCTGCCGCCGCGATCGCCATTGCCCGCAACCAACTCCATAGCCGCAATCAACTGCTGCTGGTTACCTTTACGCGATCGGCAGCCGCTAATCTCAAGGGACGGGTCCGCAGTCACCTCAGGGATCTGACCCTGTCCGCCAATAGCTTTTCGGTGCAAACCCTGCACGGGTTGGCCCTGACCATTGCCACCCGCAACCCAGAGCTGTCGGGGCTGAGCCTAGAAACCCTGACCCTGATCAACCCCGCCCAGAACAACCGCATCATCCGCACCTGTGTGGAACAGTGGATTGTGGCCCGACCCCAAACCTACCAGTGCCTGATTGAGGGGCAAAGCTTTGATGGCGAAGAAACCGAGCGGCTGCGGCGGCAGTCGGTGTTGCGTACTGAGATTCTGCCTAACCTGGCCACCACCACCATCCATGAGGCCAAAAGCTCTGGGCTGATGCCTCAGGATTTGGCCCGACTGGCTCAAAATTTGAGCCGCGCTTTGGTAGAAGGCCAGGGCGACTACGATATTTTGACCATCGCGGCTGAACTGTACGAGCGCTATCAAATCCTTCTGCAGCAGCGGCAGTTAATTGACTACGACGACATGATTCTGGCGGCGCTGAGGGTGCTGACTGACCCGGAGGCGCAGCGGTTTTGGCGATCGCGCACTTTTGCCGTCTTTGAGGACGAAGCCCAGGATTCATCGCCGCTGCAAACCCAGCTCTTAGAGGTGCTAGCCGCCGATCCGACCTATCCCGAACGACCCATCAATCTGGTGCGGGTGGGGGATCCCAATCAGGCGATCAACTCCACCTTTACCCCTGCCGACCCCGTTTTCTTTAACCAATTTTGCGATCGCGCCCAGCGGCACAACCGCCTGATCACCTTTGATCAGGCAGGGCGCAGCACGGGGGGCATCATGACTACCGCCAATACCCTGCTGCAGTGGGTGAATGCCTCGGGGATTGCTGGGGCCGAACGCCCCTTTCGAGATCAGGCAATCCGACCCGTACCGCCCAATGATCCGCAGCCCGATGCTAACCCCGCTCCGCTGGGTGAAGGCGTCGAGATTTACACCCCTGAGACGGTGACGGACACGGTGGTCGCGATCGCCCAGCGAATCATCCAGCTTTGCAAAACCGATGACAACCTGAGTTTGGCCATCTTGGTGCGCGACCATCGCCAGGGGCGCTTTATCAGCCAATTGCTAAGCGATCCAGAAGCTCTGGGTGTCGATCTCTTCTCTACCGGACTGCGAATTTTGGATGTAGGAGCCCACAGCCGTCAAACCCATGTGCCCTCAGAGGTCTTGGCCATTCTCCGGTTTATCGCTCGTCCCCACTCTCCTGATCGCCTTAAAGACACCCTGCAAGTTCTGGTAAAGCGTCAGCGACTCCCCTCTCAAGACCTCAACGCCCTCGCCCGTGCCCCGGAACAGTTTCTCTACCCCGGCCCCCTGGATCTGCCGCCGCAAACGGAGGCAGCACAAAAAGCCCGTCGTCTTTGTGTGGGACTGCTGAGATCGCGCCTAGAGCTACCGCCCTATAGTTTGGTGCCCTTTATTGGCCTCACCCTGGGTTACAACCAAAGCGAACTGGCCACTGCCGACAAGCTGGCTTCTCGCTTGGCCCAGCAAACCCGCACCAACAACACCCTGCTTGCCATGACCGACGTGCTTCAAGAGATTGTGGGGACGGAACGGTTTGAAGCGGTGGATACCGAAGACCGTGATGATCTGTATACGCGATCGGGTCAGCTCACTATCCTGACTATGCATAAGGCCAAGGGTCTGGATTGGGATGTAGTGTTTCTCCCTTTTCTCCATGCCCGCTTGATTCCTGGGGAATTATGGGTGCCCCCTCAACAAAAGTTCCTCGGCGAAATTAGCCTGCCAGAGGTGGCCCGCATCCAAATTCGCACAGAAACCCACGCGGAGCAAAAAACTACCCCTGATGCTTTCACGGCTTGGCAAAAGGCCCAGGATCTAAAAACCGCTGAGGAGTTTCGCTTGCTCTATGTGGCAATGACGCGGGCGAAGCGACTGCTGTGGATGTCAGCGGCGCAGCAGGCCCCCTTTAGTTGGAGCAAACCTGAGAATCTGCATGAAGCAGAGCCTTGTCCAGCATTGTCGATGTTGGCTGACACGCTCTGAGAACGCCCTGAAGTCACCCATCAGACTGGGATCACACAACCCATGAATAGAAAATTAACGATCCACTCCTTTCAGCCAGTCTTTCTAAACGCAAAGATCAAGGAAAAGTGGGAGCATTTCCCTGTTTTTCCCGAGCTTGGATTGCTGAGCGTAGCGATAATAAAGATATCTTATAACTGAATCGAGACTGCGAAGATGAGGAGAGCTTATCCGACTCGAAAACCCCGGCCCGAAAGGAATTGGAGGAGACGTTAGTTGAACTGCAGGGCATCTTACAAGAATTGGGTGAGGAAGTCGACTAGGAGGCAACAGCCATGATGGAAAGCATTAAGGTACGCCAACGGGTGAGACAAGATGGCATGCTCCATCTTGCTATTCCGGTTGGGCTTACTGATCAAGATATCGAGGTGATGGTAATTTACCAGCCTGCGCCAGTGGCTACGACGGCTGTTTTGTCTTTAGCCGATCTCTATGGCGTCTGTGCGGATGACCCCATCAATATTGATGAAACGGGCATTGCAGATACCCTCGACGAGGATTTGGTGGGAGCGTTTGAGTAGAAATGCGCTATCTGCTAGATACGAATACCTGTGTGGTGTTTCTGAATGGCCGTTCGTCATCAGTGCGAGAACGGTTATTGGCTACTCCTGCGGAGGAGATTGCGGTTTGCTCGATTGTGAAGGCTGAACTGTTTTACGGTGCCTTTCGGAGCAATAACCCAAGCCGGACGCTGGAGTGACAGCAGACATTTCTATCCCGCTTTGTCTCACTACCATTTGAGAATGAAGCAGCTTTGTTGGCTGGGCAGATTCGAGCGCAGCTAGCGAATATAGGGACTCCGATTGGGTCTTATGATTTGCAAATTGCCGCAATCGCGTTATTGCATAAGTTGACTTTGGTGACGCACAATATGCGCGAGTTTAATCGTGTTAATGAATTGCAAGTCGAGGATTGGGAAGCTAGCGGATCGGTGAGTCCTTAATTGCAGGATGGATCTCTACAGAGGTGGTCAGTTCTCCAGGGCGATCGCAAGGGACAATAACGCTATCTGTAACCGCCCCCAGGAGATACCATGACCCGTTCCGTACTGAAATTCTCCTCAGAAGACTGCGGCATTTGCCACAAAATGTCCTTCTACGACAAAAAAGTCGCCACCGAGCTAGGCCTAGAGTTTGTCGATATCAAAATGCAAGATACCGCCACCTACCGCAAATATCGCAAGGTGCTGCTGGCCCAATACCCCGATAAATCTGAGATGGGCTGGCCCACCTACTTGATCTGTGATGAACCAGAAGGGGAATTCGCGATCGTCGGGGAAGTCAAAGGCGGTCACCCCAAGGGAGAGTTTCGTCAGCGCCTGCAAAGCATCTTAGATGCGACGTGAGCTATTCGAACGTTCAAACGGTTCCCCGTACCCATAGCAACTGGACCGCCGAGCCTTGAGAGTCAGACGTGACAGAATTTTCACTGTCCCTACTTGAGAACCACTGATTTTGTACTTGCGTCGAATAAAGCGTGTCGGGCGTGTCTGCCCTAGCAAACGCTTTTATGGAAGTGCAATCATGATTAGACTGACCAGTCCGACGAGTCTCGCACTGGCTACCCTAGCCACCAGTGCCCTAGCGATCGCCCCAGCTTCTGCAGCCACCTTTGTAAGTACTGAGTTAGTCCTTTCAGTCGATGTCTCTGGCAGCGTCGATGGTAACGAATTCAACCTACAGCGCCAGGGCTACGCCAATGCCTTTCGCGATGCAGAGGTGATCAACTTAATTGAGAGCTTAGACAACGGCATTGCGGTGACTTTGCAATATTGGTCTACGACCCCGTACGCCTCTTTGGGTTGGTTCCACATTACGGATGCGGCGTCTGCCAATACTTTTGCGTCAGCGATCGCTGCTGCGGGCCGCCCTTCCAGTAATTGGGACACTGGCATCGGCAGAAGCACAAATATCGCGGCAGCAATCAATTCCGCGACCTCGTTACTCAATACCAATGACTATATTGGCGATCGCCGCGTCATCGATATCTCTGGGGATGGTCGCCAAAATGAAAACGCTTCAGCCACCAACAACTGCGGACTTTACTACAGCGGCTGGAGTTGGCGAGTAAATGAGTTTAGTGCTGAATGTTTGAATTTAGTGGCTGGGGCTCGAAATGCGGCGGTTTCCCAAGACATCACCATCAACGGCTTGCCGATTTTGACGAATGTGGGCAATTTGGATAGCTACTTCCAGAGTTATGTGATCGGTGGTGAGGATGCTTTTGTGCAGCCAGCCAATGGCTTCGCTGACTTTGAAACTGCCCTGAAAACCAAGGTGAAGCGGGAAATTGCGATCGCCATACCCGAGCCTGAACCCGAACCCGAGCCTGTTGTTGAGCCCGAGCCCGATCCCTTCATTCTGCCTCAGCCGGTGCCTCGTGATCCGGCCCCTGCTGCTCCCAACCCCCAATCTATTCCCGAACCCTCTATGCTGCTAGGGCTAGTGGGGCTGGGCCTATGGGGTGGACACACCTTGCGGCAACGCTCCGAAACTGAGAGCACCCACGTTTAGCAATACATCTGCATCGGAGGGCATTTCTTGAAAAGAAAATACCTGGCTTTGGTGTGCAACCGATGTAGGAGCACCTCTTGTGGGTGCCCTTAATAACTGGACGGCACGAATCGGGAAATCGGTTTGTGGGGTGATGGGCGGAGGGTAGGCACAAGACCTACCCCTACCACAGGTAAATTCTTCTCTAGCCATCTCCTAAGCGGGTCATTTGGCATCACTCAAAGCTGACAGACCGTGGCATTGTGGCAGCGAGCGTTGATCATGGGATGTGGAGTTTCCGTCACTGTGCCCCATGAAGACTGCGACCTACGATCGCCTATTCGAGACCATTGCCGAGTTGGTGATGTGCCATTCCCCCAGTGGAGCTGAGCATGAGGTGAATGCTTACCTGCTGGATCGTCTCACTGCTCTGGAAGTGGAGCATTGGCAGGATGAGGCAGATAACATCATTGCCCGCATTCCTGGTCAAGTCGAAGCCGGGGGCGTGGCGATTACGGCTCACAAAGACGAGATTGGCGGCTTGGTCAAAGGGGTGACCGCCAACGGACGGGTGGACGTGCGGCGCTTGGGCGGTTCCTTCCCCTGGGTTTACGGCGAAGGAGTGGTGGATTTGCTGGGCGATCGCGCCACCGTCAGCGGTATTTTATCCTTCGGATCCCGCCATGTTTCCCATGAATCCCCCCAGAAAGTACAGCAGGAGGGTAAGGCGGTTTCATGGGAAGCTGCCTGGGTGGAGACTAAGCGCAGCCCCGAGTTTCTAGCCGAAGCCGGAATTCGCCCTGGTACGCGCATGGTGGTGGGGAAACATCGTAAGCGTCCCTTTCGTATGGGGGATTACATTGCCAGCTATACCCTCGACAACAAAGCGTCAGTCGCGATTTTGTTAGCCCTAGCTGAACGGTTGAAATCGACACGGGTGCCGATTGATCTGGTCTTCTCGGCCAAAGAAGAAGTCGGGGCCGTAGGGGCGCTCTACTTTAGCCAGCGCCATACTCTCAGCGCCCTGATTGCTCTGGAGATTTGTCCGCTCGCACGGGAATACCCAATCCAAGACGGGCCGATGCCGGTACTGCTAGCCGAAGACAGCTATGGCCTCTATGACGAGACCCTAATGCGGCAGATTTCCCAAGCGGCCCACCAGCGCCAAATTCCGATTCAGATTGCGGCGATTCAGGGCTTTGGCAGCGATGGCTCCATTGCGATGAAATTTGGCCATGTGCCCAAGGCTGCTTGCCTCAGCTTCCCGACCCAAAATACCCATGGTTATGAAATCGCGCATCTGGGTGCGATCGCCCATTGCGTGGATATTTTGGAACAGTACTGTAACGGCCTGTGAAAGCCCGCCCCTGCAATGAAAGCGGATTTTTTAAAATAGGGGCACTGCGCGGGGATCATGGGGTTAGTCTGCATCTGGCCTGCTTAGCAAGGGTCTAGCAACTCCCAACTCCCAGCGGCTCACCTATTGAGGGAAACACGATGGCTAAGACCGTTGCCGAGGTCATGACCCCGACTCCCATCACTATTCAAATTGATGCTTCTCTCCAAGCAGCCATCCAGTTGCTTGCGGAACATCGCATCAGTGGCCTGCCCGTTGTGGAAGCGGATGGCACACTGTGTGGCGTCCTGTCCGAGTCAGATTTGATGTGGCAGGCGACCGGTGCCCCCTTACCGGCTTACATCATGTTGCTCGACAGCGTAATCTACCTCAAAAACCCCAATCGCTATAGCCAAGAGCTGCACAAGGCCCTGGGGCAAACCGTGCGTGAGGTGATGTCCGATCGCAAAGTAGTCACCACCACCCCGACAACCTCCATGCGAGATGCGGCCCAGATCATGCACAACCAAAAGGTGCGACGTTTGCCCGTGGTGGATGATAGTGGCCAGCTCAAAGGCATCCTCACCCAAGGGGACATCGTGCGTGAAATGGCCCTGAGTTATCCCCAGGCGGTGGCGGTGACGCCTTAAAGACCGTTCGCCCCAACAGATAGAAACCTGGCCCAGTTCACTTCATAGCTCCGAATCAAGGGCTACCAAAACAGTCGCGGTGGCCCATGGTCATTTTTCTAAAGCACCGCCATGGCCCATAGTTGAGAAGTAGCTGTGCCGTTATGCATCCCTAAATATTGATATGAGTCCCACCCCTGAGACTGTTCAAGCCCTATTAAATTCCGATGATTTTGGGGAGCGGCTGCGCGGCGTGAACCAAATTCGCACCTTAGAAACCGCGATCGCCAGTGAACTATTGCAAAAAGCTGCGACCGATCAAAATACGCGGGTTCGCTACGCTGCGATTAGCCAACTGGCCAATTTAGAGGGGGTCGATGGCGCGGCGTTGTTGCCGATGTTGCGGAATACCCTGGTGAATGACCCAGAGCCAGATGTACAGGCCGCTGCGGCTGATGCCCTGGGCGCGCTGAAACTGACAGAGGCTTTTGAGGATTTGAAAACCGCCTACGAAACCAACCCTGAGTGGCTCGTGACCTTTAGCATTGTGGCGGCGCTCGGTGAGCTCGGCGATACGCGGGGGTTTGAAATTTTGCAGTCGGCGTTAGAGTCTGGCAATGAACTGTTGGTGACTGCGGCGATCGGCTCTCTGGGGGAACTCAAGGACGATCGCGCCCTGCCGTTACTTTTGGGGTTTGTGGCGGCGGATGACTGGCAAATCCGTCATCGCGTCATTCAAGCGCTGAGCCAGTTTGATACGCCTGAAGCCAAGGCGGCGATCGCCCAACTCAGTCAAGACAAGTCCCACATTGTGGCGGAGGCGGCGAAACAGCATATGAATCTGTCTTGATTAGGATCCGTTTACGTTCGGTTTATTGATGCCGATCCGCTAGGGTTTCCAGGGGCGCGGGTGCGGTGGCGTTCTCGCTGAGGGCAATCGCTCTGAACGACAGGGCAACTACGCTCAAAATTGCTAAACAGGTTACACCGATCAGATTAAGGGTTAAGTCAGGTTCGGGGGCTTGGGAATGGGTTGTCATTAGGGCAGTAAGCAAGCGTACTGGGGCAATACAGCGTCACCATCTTGAAAGGATTGATGAAGGCTGTGTGATGTGTTTAACCACCCGTGACAGAGATACGATTCCGCAAAGTGAGTTTTACTGATGTCACCTCTGGTAGCTGCAGGGCACACCCTGCAACGGTTTGACAAGCGTCTTACTACTTTCCCAATCGTTACAAACCGATACTGTAGCGCTGTCACCACCCAAGACTGCCATTCAAACAAGGGCGTTGCATAAATGGGGGATGATTTGCCCCCTGGCTCCCAATTCTGACCAGTTCATCCCTAAAATCAGCAACGCCCAAACCAGCATCCTGACTGTGCTAAGGGCGTTGCGTGTTGCCGCAAGGCAATCTGGAGAGACCTGCTGGGGACGAAAGACCCTCCAGTCTGCAGGCTTATGTCGTCGATAAAACGCCAGGCCAGCAATACTAGCTCAATCAGGCGTTTAGGGTCGTCAGAAACGGCAAACGGACTCAGGTTGGACGGGGCAGGCTTCTTGTAAGGGCGTTTCCCTCAGGTTCAAAATAGCTAGGGGCAGCGAGGTGAGTGATGAAACCTCGGTAATGGGATTGCCATTCAGAAAAAGCCATTGGAGATTGGTTAGATGCCCGAGGGAGGTCACATCATTAATTTGGTTGCGACTGAGTACCAGGACAGGCAGGTTGGTCAAGTCTGCTAACGGCGTCGCATCCACAATGTCGTTACCGGCGAGTTCCAGCCAAGAGAGTTGGGTCAAGCCTGCCAATGGTGTGATGTCTGCGATCTCATTATTGTTGAGGTAAAGGGTTTGCAATTGGGCCAGGTCCGCTAAGGGAGTGACGTCTACCAGATTGCTGTCACGGAGCCCCAATATGCTGACATTGTCTAGCACTCCCAACGAGGACGTATCAAGAGTCTGGTTGCCATCTAGGGCCAGACTGTGGAGACGGGGCAACGCCGCTAATGGAGCAACGGTCGTCACTTGATTGTTCTCAAGTGTCAGCTCGCTCAAAGCAGCCAGTTCGGACAGCGGAGCGATATCTGAGATGGCATTGTTGCCCAAGAATAGAAGATTGAGCTGAGTGAGTTGGGCTAAGGGGTCGATCTCGACAATGCTATTGTTGCCCAGCAGCAGTTGCGTCAGATGGAGCAAATCCCTTAATGCGCCAACATCTTGAATTTGATTGTTGGCTAGGTATAGCCAGGTCAGGTTTGTTAGGTTCGTTAGCGGCGTTATATCCGAGATGGCATTGCCTGATAAGAATAAGCCTTCTAAATCAGTCAACTGGGCTAAGGCGGTAATATCTGTAATCTGGTTGTTCTCAAGGTTGAGGCTTTCCAAATTAGTCAGGTTAGCGAGCGGTGCAATATCGGTAATATCACCATTCGTCAGGCTTAATGTAGTCAGATTTTTCAGGCTAGTCAGCGGCGCAACATCCGTAATGCCAGTGCGCGAAAAACTCGTGAGATCGGCCAAGATAGCTTCGGCTTGTCCACAATTTTGGGTTCCGGCTCGTTCCAGCAAAGTATCTACGGTATGCCGTGTTTCAGGCGTTAGCTGACTTTTGTGGCTGCACCAGTCAGCAAAAGTTTCAAACGTACTGGTGTTAATTTGGGCGGCGGCGCTGGGGCTAAGGGCGATCGCCCCCAGCGTTGCTAAAGCACCCACATACATAGCCTTGCATACGAGGGTGTGAATCGGGTTGAAAATTGGGTTCATGGTTCGGTGACAATCATCGGAATAGGGACTGTTGCGCCTGTTAGAACTGGCAGACGGCCTCAGGCTGGATAGGACATGTTTGGGCTGCTAAGGGGTTGTCATACAGCCCCAGACCCACTAGATTGTCGAGGCCTGATAGGGCTGAAACATCCTGGATTTGGTTGTTGTTTAAGCTCAAGCCGCGCAAGTTGGTGAGACTGGCCAACGGTGTAATATCGCTAATCTGGTTGCCAAATAGATTGAGTTCAGCCAGATTACTCAAATTGGCCAAGGGGCTGACATCTGCAATTTGGTTGTTGCCCAATACCAGCAGGTTGAGTTCCGTCAGGCTTTGCAAGGGTGCAACATCCACAATCTGGTTGTCGAGCAGATGCAGTTGGTTCAGACGCGTCAGTCCTGCAAGGGGTGAGAGATCCGATACTTGGTTATCCCAAAGATTCAGGTTCGTCAGCTGAGTCAGGTTGGCCAGGGGGGCAATATCGCTCACTTGGTTTTGTCGGAGTACTAACACCTCTAAATTCGTCAGCGCTGCCAGCGGAATAATGTCAGAGATTTGGTTATCCCATAGGTTTAGGGTGTGTAGCTCGGTCAAGGGGGCCAGTGGCGACAGATCTGCGATGGTGTTGCGATCAAGGGTTAACTCTGTCAAGCGATGCATGTTGCCCAGAGCGGTCAAATCAGTGATGGCGTTATCACTTAGATTGAGCGCCGTGAGATTATCGAGGGCCGCTAAGGGCGAGAGGTCCGAGATTTGGTTGCCCCAGAGGTAGAGGGCGGTGAGTTGCGTGAGAGGAACCAGCCAATGTAAATCAGTGATCTGGTTGTCATAAAGACTCAGGACGCTGAGGTTGTGCAAGTCCGCTAAAGGCGTCAAATCACTGATGACGTTGCTATTGAGGTGCAGCTCTTTGAGGTTGGTCAGTTGAGCCAGTGGCGTCAAATCGCTAATTTGGTTATTTCCCAAGGACAAACTATCGAGATGCGTCAAGCTGGCAAGTGGGGCTAGATCTGTAATTTGGTAGGCCGGTAGGAATAGGTCAGTTTCCTGTATGAGCAGGGTTTGGGCGCGATCGCACGCTTCGGTCCCCATCTCTTGCAAAATTGCCTCAACCGTTAGTCTGGCTTCGGCAGAGATGCTGTCTTGATTGAGGCACCATTCCGCAAAGGTGGAAAAGGCTACCGGGGGTGCTTCAGTTTGGGCGATTGTGTTGCTACTGGCACAGCTCAATAAGGCTGTGAGCCCCAGACTGCAGCTTGCTTGGGCCAATCGTTGAATAGGTTGATTGTGCATTGAAATTCAGGAACTTTTGAGAAACAAGTGATTGAGAGAGCGTCAACTTGTTTTTGTAGCGTGACGTACATAACCACTCGATCAGCCCATCGAATTACGTAAAAGTGGCCATGTGTTTATCGTGGCGAATTGTTGTGATCTGGTTCACATCTCTGGAGTCTGCTGGGATGAGAGATGACCTGAATGGCGAGGACTTTGGGGAGATTTCAAACGGTTGATGAAAGTACCGATAATGCAACGGCTTAAGATGCCGAAGCGATTCACAGCATTGCTCGTAACTGCTCGATCGCTTTCAAAACTTTTTGCCGATTGTGTTTTGCCTGCATCCAGTGCGGTAGTCGTGAGGCCAAACTGCGATTCGACCACCCCTGACTCGGTTCAAGCCTGCTCTCCCGAAAGGTCGCACCCACAAACGCTGCCAAGAATTCCAAATGTTGGGGATTGTATGCCCAAAGCACCTGGCCACAGCAGGGCACTTGCAACCAAAGCCGATGCTGAAAATAAGGATCTACTGCTACATGGGCAGAGTGAGTGACCGTCCCTTGGGACCAGTTCTGGGTGGCACCGCAATGTAGGCAGCTACAACGGCGCGGTGCAAACACATTCACCGCCCCTGACTTGAGTTGACGTATCTGGGCCTGATCATTGCACTGAGGACAATGCACCCAAATCTCATCCAGAAAGTCCGTTAGGGTTTGGCCTGTGCTCTGAAACCGATCCACGTTACTCGACTTCGCTGATACGGCGGACCTTCAAAATGTCTGTCATATTGCGCAGTTGGCTAAAGGTTTGATCTAGATGATTGTGATCACGCACGTCTAAGCCCAAATCAATTTCTGCAATCTGTCCTGGAAAGGTCTTGACTTGGGCCTTATGCACATTGATCTGCAAGTCAGATAGGTGGGACAAGATATCTTTTAAGACGCCGACGCGATCGATGACTTCAATCTTGATCTGCACCGGATAGGTCGGTAAGCGATGACCATTGCGACCCTCGCCAGAGTTCCAGCTAACCGGCACGAGGCGATCGCCTGGCACCGTGTCTAAATTAGGGCAACCCTGGCGGTGAATGGCAATCCCCCGGCTCCCCATCGATACGGCCCCGATAATCGGTTCCCCAGGTAAGGGGGTACAGCAACCGGCAATGTGGTGGAGTAGCCCTTCAACCCCCAAGATTGGAGATTTCGACTCTTGCTCAGCGGGTCGAGGGGGTGCCGTAATCACCTCGGCTAAAAAGGCTTCGGTGTCGCGATCGTCATGGACTGTTTCTAAAGGCTGTTGAGCCTTGACCGCTTCCCGTAGCCGGTTAACCACAAGATTCAGGGTGACTTCGCCATGGCCCAGACCGGCCAGCAATTCATCCACCGTGGGGTAATTGCAGCGCAGAGCCAACGCTTGGGCGGGTTCTGACTTGAGGAGAGATTCAAAGCCATTTTTGCCCAGCTCCTTCTCCAGAAGTTCTCGGCCTCGGCTAATATTTTCGTCCCGATGAGAGCGCTTATACCACTGCCGAATGCGGTTTTTAGCACCCGCCGTGGCCACATAGTTCAACCAATCCAAGCTGGGGTGGCTGTTCTTTTGTGTGATGATTTCAACAATATCCCCATTTTGTAAGGGGGTGCCGAGGGTAACCATGCGGCCATTGATGCGAGCCCCGGCACAGTGATTGCCCACCTCCGTGTGGATGCGATAGGCAAAGTCGATGGGCGTTGCCCCCCGAGTCAGCGAGATCACATCACCGCTCGGCGTAAAAACATAAACATCTTCATGGAAAAGGTTGCCTTTGACATCTTCCATGAACTCGCGGGCATCTTTTAGATCGCTCTGCCAATCCAGCAGTTGCCTGAGCCAAGTGAATTTTTCGTCGTTGGCAGAAAGCTGGGTGTTGTTAGAGCCCCCCGACTCTTTGTACTTCCAGTGGGCGGCGATGCCGTATTCCGCCACGTGATGCATTTCTAGGGTGCGGATTTGCACTTCGATAGGACGACCATGGCCACCCAAGACAACCGTATGGAGTGATTGGTAGCGGTTAGGCTTGGGCAGACCAATGTAGTCTTTGAAGCGGCCTGGAATTGGTTTAAAGGCATCGTGGACAATCGCCAGAGCCCGGTAACAATCATCTTTTTGAGGAACGATTACCCGCACTGCCGCCACATCGTAGATTTCATGGAAGCCCTTTTGCTGGCGCTCCATTTTGCGATAAATGCTGTAGAGGTGCTTGGGCCGTCCGCTCACATCATTAACTTCAATGCCTAAGGCTTCTAAGCGCTCTCCTAGAGTTGTTGCCACGTGGTGAAGGCGGGATTCGCGATCAGCACGTTTTTCAGAGATACAATCCTGCACCTCTCGATAGGCGTCGGGTTCTAGATATTTGAAGCAGAGATCCTCTAATTCCCATTTGAATCGTCCGATCCCCAGGCGATTGGCAAGGGGGGCAAAGATCTCTAGGGTTTCTTGAGAAATGCGTCGCTGTTTCTCTGGCTTCAGATGCTCTAAGGTGCGCATGTTGTGGAGGCGATCGGCTAGCTTCACCACAATCACCCGCACATCCTGGGCCATGGCTAAAAACATACGCCGAAAATTTTCGGCCTGCCTTTCCGTTTTGCTGCGAAAGTTAAATTTAGAAAGTTTGGTCACCCCCTCGACTAAGTACCGGACCTCTTCCCCAAACCGTTCTTCAATTTCTGCCGGGGTGACCTCAGTGTCTTCGACCACGTCATGGAGAAACCCGGCTGCAATCATGGCACTGTCTCCCCCCAAATCTCGCAGCAGACCCGCCACTGCAATCGGGTGGCAAATATAGGCTTCACCCGAGGCGCGAGTTTGGCCTTTGTGTAGGGCATAGGCAAACTCAAAGGCTTGGCCGACAAGATGGCTATTGGACTTATCCACCGGCACCTGACCACCCTCGGGATCGCTTTGGGTGTTGAGGCAGGTGGCGAGCCATTTAGGCAGACAACAGTCATTGGGCAGCGGGTAGGTCATGGTGGGTAGATCAACCATTAAGGAGATCACGATAGGGGTCGTTAGAGTTGGAAACTGATCTCCAAAAGCGTAGGTAAAACAACGGACTCAGGTGCAGTTAGCACTCGACCAGACAGCCATTCGTAATGGGCAACAAAAAGTGAAGGGGGCAATCACTCCGGCGGCTTTACCCAGGGGAAGCCGGTCTGCTGATGCACTGATAGTTGTCTAGACAACTGACCAGCACAGTTAGCTGGGCTAAAAAGGTACCCCATTGGAGTGAGGCAATACGCTCTATTTTTATTAATAACTATAAACAGACAGAACTCACTTTTAACATTTAGATAGCAGAATAGTAGATTACCTAATCGGCAAAAAGAGGCAATTGTTTTGGCCCAGCAAGAGAAAATTGCGCAGTGCGGATGGGTAATCAATTGGCTCGAACAGGTGCGTCAGCTTCAGGAAACTGCGATCGCCGCTAACCCAGATGGGGCGAACTTGCGGCAGCGCTTTCTGACCCTACAGCAGCAGGCCCAGCAGCAAATTTTGACGCTACCGCCTCAGGCGGCAACCGCAGGGACTCCCGGTGTGGTGGCTTTTCAAACGGAAATCAGTCGTACTCTCAGGCTGATCGCGATCGATATTCAATTTTTGGCGATGGCGCGACAGTCTCTGAAATATCAGGCTCGACAGGGGCAACTGCGCGATCGCCTCACCCAACTCCTCAACCAAGGGCAGGGACTGCTACAAGCTCTAGGGTCTAAGTCTGATCAGCCGCATCAACCAGGAAATGCAGAATAATGGGGCCGTGATTTAATAGTCTACAAATCTGCATCCACAAACTTTGTTCAAAAACGTTGGTCAGAAGGGGTGAGCGATCGCTGTGCAATGTCCTAAAGACAAGTCTGTTGAGCTATTTGATGGTCATCTCCCCACAGGCCCCCAAGCAAAATGCTGTCCCGACTGTGGCGGTGCTTGGATCTCCAGTGCGCAATATCTAGCCTGGCAACAGGCCAAAGGGGTGAACCCTGAGGCTGAGCCGCAAGTGACTGTTCTGCCCAGCACTTTTTCAGGAGGAACCGCCCCCGCCCTTGATAACCGGGCAGCACTTTGCCCAGAATGTCAGCATTATTTGGCGCGGGGACGCGTCAGCTTGCAAGATATCGAGTTTTTTGTCGAATACTGCCCCAATTGCCAAGGTTATTGGTGCGATGGTGGGGAGTGGGCCATGCTGCAGGCCGTAGACTTGGATCTCAACCTCCAATACATCTTCGATGAAACCTGGCAGGCCCAGGTCAAAGCACTAGATGCCAGCCAGCGCGAACGAAAAGCCACCGTAGAGAAGCTAGGGCCGGAGCTGGCGGCACGGGTCTTTGACCTCGCTGATCAACTCCAAAATCACCCCAACGGCGACTTTGGCGTAGCTTACATGATGCGGCGGTTTGACACTTAAATGACTCAGCCCCTGTTTGCGATCGAGCAATTTTGCGTGGCCTATCCAAGCCAACGGGATTGGGCTGTAGAAGATGTCACCCTGGCCGTGGCCTCAGGAGAAATCCTCGGCTTAGTAGGGGAATCGGGCTGCGGCAAGAGCACGCTTGGGCGGGCGGCTTTACGGTTGTTGCCCCAGAGTAGCCGCCTCCAGGGCCAAGTCACCTTTGAAGGGCGTTCTGTGCTTGACTTTACGCCCCGTGAGCTGCGCCACTTTCGGGGCGAGGCGGTGTCGCTGGTGTTCCAAGATCCGATGACCCGCTTAGATCCCTTGATGACGATCGGGGCGCATTGTGTGGAAACGGTGCAGGCCCATGAGCCAGGGCTCTCACGTCAGGACGCCAAAGCCCGATCTCTGGAGGCCCTGGCAGCGGTCAAAATTCCGGCAGAGCGGTGGGGCCAGTATCCCCATGAATTTAGTGGGGGGATGCGGCAGCGGGTGGCGATCGCCCTAGCCCTAGTGCTCAATCCCAAACTGATTGTCGCGGATGAACCCACCACCAGCCTGGATGTGACGGTCTCTGCCCAAATTTTGGAAGAACTCACCCGCCTCTGCCGAGAACGCAACATGGGGATGATTTTGATTTCCCATGATTTGTCCCTGGTGGCCGAATATTGCGATCGGGTGGCGGTCATGTACCAAGGCAAGTTGGTCGAGCTAGGATTAGCGTCCCAGGTATTGCGCCAGCCAGAGCATCCCTATACTCAATCTTTGGTTAAGGCAGCGGTCGACTTGCAGCAGGCGGCGATCCCTACGGGGGTCACCCACCCAAAAACGCCGCTGCTGCAAGTGCAGGATCTGACGCAACACTATGCTCTCGGCAGCAATCCCCTCGCACGACTGCTAGGAGGGCAAAAGCAAGCCGTCATCAAAGCGGTCGATGGGGTCAGTTTGGAGGTTTATCCGGGGGAGATTTTGGGGCTGGTGGGGGAATCGGGCTGTGGTAAGAGCACCTTTTCCCGCAGCATTTTGCAGCTCGTGCGTCCCACCTCGGGGCAGGTGACGTTTTTGGGCCAAGAGCTAACCCAGTTATCTCGCGCTGCCCTGCAGCAGCAGCGGCGGCAGATGCAGATGGTGTTTCAAGATCCCCATGCCTGCCTCAATCCGATGATGACCCTGGGTCAGGGCATTGGTGATCCCCTCAGGGTGCATGGGCTGGCTAGCGGTGACGAACTCGACCACCGGGTACGGACCATGATGGAACGAGTTGGTTTAACCCCCGTAGAAGATTACATTCAGCGTTTTCCAGGGGATATCTCTGGCGGGCAGCAGCAGCGGGTAGCGATCGCCCGTGCCCTAATCACCCATCCCAAGCTGGTGGTCTGTGATGAACCGGTGAGTATGCTCGATGCCAGCATCCAAGCCCAAATTCTAGAACTGATGCTGGATCTGAAGCAGGAGTTTGACCTCACCTACATTTTCATCACCCACGATCTCTGGGTGGCCCGCTACCTCTGCGATCGCATTGCGGTGATGCAGGCCGGGAAGCTGGTCGAGTTGGGCGATACGACCCAAATATTTGGCGATCCCCAGCATCCCTATACCCAGACCCTGCTACAAGCGGCCCCCTTAATGGCAACGGCATAGGAGAATCATCCCACCGTGACCGGATCGCCAACGGTTAGGGTTTGCTCAATATCGCTGGTGCTGCGGGTATTAACGGCGAGTCGATAGAAATGGTTGAACCGCGATCGCGCCACCGTTGCGGGCAAAGTCTCTGATCGCCGCATCGAGAACTGTTTTTGAAACCCGCCAGTTGCCTCCCCCGTGACCGGATCTCGCGTCGGTACGACACAGCGCTGGCAAGGATTAATCCCCTGCAGCGTCACCGCGCCAATTTGAAAAGGGACCGGATCGCCCGATTCAGAAAAGAGCTGATCTTCCCAGAAGGCGGGAACCCCATCAATTTCAAGATTAGTCCGAAACCGTTGACGGCACTCGTCCAGGGAAATGCTGAACCAATCGGCAACGGTCTGCAGCGTCGCGGTGCTAATCACCGTTGGTCCAGGGGAATCGGTATCGTCAGGAAACCCCATCGTCTTGTTCTGCTGGAGACGAATGGGTTGCCCAAAATAGTCACTGAACCAAGCCTCAATGCTGGCTGGCTCGGTCTCCAACTGCAAGGTTGTTGGGGTTTCAGTATCGGTCCATAAGGTCAGCTTCGTGAGTGTTTCATCGATGCGCGATCGCACCTGATGAATCTGGGCGTAGCGCTTTGCATTCACAAACCGACTCTGCTGATCGAAAAGCGCGTAGGCGCGATCGCCCGCTAGAGCCCCACTGGGGAGCATCGAAACTTGAGAGACTGAGCGTCCGGCCAAAGATTTAATCGGGTAGAGATTAATCCGCGCTAGAGCAACCGCCATAATTCAACTTGAAATTCTGCGACTATACGCTGACATCAACAATTCTGAGAAAAATGTAACGAAATGGAAAGAACTGGAGATAGACGATAGCAAAACCGGCTTAAACCGTTACCGAGACAACCGATTCCTTCCCTGAGAAGGCTCGATTCTGTACACTAACTAATAATTAAAACTATTCCCTATCAATAAAATCATGTCTGTAGTTAGCCAAGTCATTCTCAATGCTGACGACGAGCTGCGTTATCCCACCAGTGGCGAACTCAAGAGCATTAAGGAGTTTCTGAGCACAGGCGAGCGTCGGCTGCAGATCGCTCAGACCCTCTCTGAGAATGAGAAAAAGATTGTCGATCGCGCCAGCGGCGAACTGTGGCGGCGGCGGCCTGATTTTATTGCTCCTGGCGGCAATGCCTTTGGCCAAAAGCAACGGGCGCTGTGCCTGCGAGACTATGGTTGGTATCTACGCCTCGTCACCTATAGCTTGATTGCCGGTGACAAAGACCCGATTGAGGCCATTGGCTTAATTGGGGTGCGAGAAATGTATAACGCTCTGGATGTGCCCGTCCCTGGCATGGTTGAAGCGATTCGCTGTCTGAAGGAAGCTTCCTTAGGGCTGCTAACCGATGATGATGCCCAAGCAGCTCAACCTTACTTCGACTACATCATTCAGGCGATGTCCTAATCTAGGCGTTTATCAGCCAAAACTTGTTTGAACACTGAACCCTAGGTGAATTTTGCGATCGCCTAGGGTTTTATTTGTCTTGAGGAAAAGTCGAGGCGGGTACCTCATAGCCGGATTAGATCTCTTCT
>JBHJIP010000040.1:0-69334 GCA_050043365.1 Leptolyngbyaceae cyanobacterium | reverse complement strand
GTGGAGAGGAGGATGCTCCATGAGCTTAGTTCTAAGTTGGGGAACTTGAGCTTCTCATGGAGTGCCTCTTTCAAAAACCTCTGTCTCAAATGAGACTCACCTATTCAAAGGGGTTGCAGGACTTTTCTGCACCACTAAGCGCCTGTGCCAAAGCCACCCCAGGCTTTGACTGGGTTGAGCAAGTCAAGATCACCCAATTAGAGCCAACTGGCCTCACCCTTGAAGTTAGCAATAGCACCACCGTGCAACCCTTGCGCCTCGATTTTCCCGCCCCGGCTGAAGGCATGCTGTCGCTGAAGCAAATTGTTGGCGCAATCATAATGGAGAGCCGCGCCAAATTGGGCTGGGATCAGGAGAACACCGTTGCAACTAGCAAAATGGGGCATTTTAGCGCTCACCTCTACGACTACCTGCTCTCCGTTTCCCTACGCGAACCCAAACCCCTCACCCAGCTCCGTCAAGCAACTGCCCAACTGCCCGTTGATAATATGCAGATTGCCCCCGATCAGGGGCAATTTATGGCGCTGCTAATAAAGCTGATGGGCGCTAAAAAAGTTCTGGAAATTGGCACCTTTACCGGCTACAGCGCTCTGTGGATGGCCCTGGCTCTGCCCCCCGACGGCACTCTGATCACCTGTGACATTGAAACCAGATGCCAAGAATTTGCCCCGCGCTACTGGCAGGCAGCAGGTGTCGCCAACAAAATTGACCTGCGCATTGCTCCAGCCCTCGATACGCTCGATAAGTTGCTTACGACCGGAGCGGCAAACACCTTTGACTTTGCCTTTATCGACGCAGACAAAATCAATTACCGGCACTATTACGAAAAGTGCCTGACACTGCTGCGACCCGGCGGGCTGATGGCCATTGACAATGTTTTGTGGGGCGGAGCCGTAGCGAACCCCAGGGAAACTGATCCTGATACGGTGGCCCTAAGAGAACTCAATCAGACCCTACACCAGGACCAGCGCATTGAGCTGAGCATGCTGGCCATTGCCGATGGGCTGACCTTAGCGTTCAAACGACCTTAAATGAACCCTCTGCTGGCATCAAAAAGCCAGGGTCAGGCGATGCTTCCCGACTTCGCTACACTAATGAGAATTGATCCCAACTTTTAAAAGCCAATTCTCAACCGGTATGTTGACAGCAACCCTTACCGAACAAGACCTTGAAGGCCTCGTCGAGCAGGCCCAGCAGCAAGGGCAACAGCTTTATCGAGAAACAGTACTTGGCACTCAATGCGGCGTCCTGAAACAGTACGGACAGGGAAGCAATCGCCATATTTCTCTGCGGGGAGGGCTCACCCTTGAAATTTTTGATGGGCAGTTTTGGCAGCCGATGGGCCGACAGCGCCACCACGAAGCCACCTTTCCCATAACGGCCAAATTTTGTTTGGCGGGGGACTGCCGAGTCAAGACCGCTAATGCCCCTGAAATTGGCTCTGACTACGAGGAAGCCGCGGGCTGTAATTACCTCTATCATTTGCCTGAACTCACAGAATTGGAGGAATACCCAGCAGAAACCACCATTCAGACAGTCATGATTTATGCCTATCCCGACTACTTTCAGACGCTCAATCCTGCAAAGGAATGTTTGCCGTTGCCACTGCAGCATTTAATGAACCGTAGGGGGCGGTTTCATCAGTCTTTGGGTAAAACGACCTTGGCAATGACCCAGGTTTTGCAGCAAATTTTGCACTGTCCCTATCAAGGCGTCGCCCAGCAGCTCTACCTAGAAAGCAAAGCCTTGGAGCTTTTGGCGCTGCAATTCACCCAGCTAGAAGCAGACCAACTTCCCCCAAAACAATCGCCGCTCAGTACCAGTGATTTAGAGCGAGTGCAGTATGCCAAAGATATTTTGATCCAGCAGTTTGATACCCCCTTGTCTCTAAAGGAATTGACCTATCAGGTGGGTTTGAGCGATCGCAAACTCAAGCAAGGGTTTCGCCACTTGTTTGGCACGACGGTACTGGGCTACTTATACGACTATCGGATGGAGCAAGCTCAGCAACTACTTCATTGTTCTTATATGACCATTGCTGAAGTGGCTCTCAAAGTGGGATATCGCAATCCCGAAGCCTTTAGCACCGCCTTTCGTCGTAAGTTTTCCATCAGTCCCAAGGCCTATCAGCTCAGCCAGCGCAAGTAGAGCACCTACAAAGTCCACTTCGCAAAGAAAAATCGCCAGTTCAACAAAGATGGCGACCTTATTCTGCCTCTACCATACTCCCACCTAGCTAATAAGAATAATTAGCAATTAATCATGGCGTGGGTGAGGAAATTATGGTGAAACAGTTGTGGGGCGCATCATTGCCCACATTGGCAGTGCTGATTCTGCTGGGGACATCAACAGTGGCGGTAGCAGAGACAGAGCTGCTTTCTGAGACCGTGGGTGACGCAGCAACGTTAACCCCAATTGCCCAAGCCAACCCAGTCGAAATTACCGATATTCAGCTCGAAGCCACCGACACAGGCTTTACCCTACAGATCGAAACCAACGGCGCGTTAACGACTCCGACTACTTCCACAACGGGAAATGCGACCGTTGCCGACATTCCCAACGCAGTCCTGCAGTTGGAAGGGGAGGAGTTTGTCGTCAGTGCCCCCGCCGCAGGCATTGCCCTGGTACGCGTAAGTGCTCTACCGAATGAGCAGGTGCGGATTGCCATTACCGGTACCGAGGCCCCGCCAGCCATTGATATCAGCATCATCACCACGGGCTTGGTGGTTAATGCGACCCCCGGCGATCCCCTCGCAGCGACGACCGACGAGGATGCCCTGCAAGTGGTGGTGACCGGCGAGGAGGACGATTACTTTGTGCCCGAGGCCAGCTCCGCGACTCGCACGGACACCCCCATTTTGGACACTCCGGCTTCTATCCAGGTGATCCCCCGTCAAGTGATTGAAGATCAGCAGGTGGTGCGTCTGGATGAGGCCCTGAGCAATGTCAGCGGCGTCAACTTTGCGGGCACCTTTGTGGGCACCAGTCTTAACTTTAATGTGCGCGGGTTTGATGCGCCGACCCTGCGAGATGGGGTCCAAGAATTTGGCGGCTTTACCGGTGCTAGCCCAGCCATTACCAATATTGAGCGGGTTGAAGTCCTAAAGGGACCGGCCTCCATTTTGTATGGACAGGTTAACCCTGGCGGCATCATTAACCTGGTCACCGAGCAGCCTTTGAGTGAACCAACCTATGACATTGGCATTCAGGTGGGGAGTCGCGGCTTCTGGCAACCCCAAATCGATTTCTCTGGCCCGTTAACCGAGGATGGTCGACTGCTCTACCGGCTCAATGCTTCTTATTTGCATGATGATGGCTTCACCGATTTTGAAGTCGATACTGAGCAGGTCTTTGTGGCTCCTGTTCTCGCTTGGCAAATTAGCGATCGCACTAACTTAACCCTGAGTGCTGAATATTTGGATGAGCAGCAGCCCTTTGATGCGGGACTAGTGGCCTCAGGCACTGGTGTGGTGGATGTGCCCTACAACCGCATTATTGTAGAGCCCGATAACTTTACCGAGAGCGAAGTGCTGCGACTGGGCTATCGCCTAGAGCACGAATTTAGCGATACTTGGCAGATCCGCAACGCCTTCGAATATTCTCGTCGCGAACTCTTCGATGTCGGTTGGCTCCCTTTTGCGTTTGATGAAACAACCGGTCTCTTGACGCGATTTCCAGCAACCCAATCCTTAGATACAGAAAACTTTTCTCTGCAAACCAATGTGGTGGGAGCGTTCACCACCGGTTCCATTAACCATACGCTCCTGGCTGGCATTGACTGGAATCGCAGCAATGATCGTGAAATCACCACATTTGCCTTTGTGCCCTCCTTTCTAGATATCTTTAATCCGGTTTATGGACTGGCCCCAATTGATCAAGATAGTTTGCCACCATTTAGCAATACAGATATTCAAATCAATCGACTGGGGGTCTATGTACAAGATCAAATTGAGATCTCAGACAGTCTCTTTTTGCTAGCTGGGCTTCGCTACGACACGGTTGATCAAGACACCACAGATAATCTCGCCAATTCGACAACCAGCCAGAATAATGATGCCTGGACGCCGCGACTGGGGGTGGTGTATCAACCAGTTGAGTTCCTGTCGCTGTTTGCCAGCTACGCCCAATCCTTTACCCCCAACTCCGGCACCACTAGCAGCGGTGCGCCTTTAGAACCAGAGTTAGGTGAAGGGTTCGAGGTGGGCATCAAGGCGGAACTCTTAGAGGGTGATCTGTTAATAACCCTGGGCTATTTCGACGTTACCCGCCAAAATGTCGCCACTACGGATCCCAATAACGTGAACTTTCAAGTCACCACAGGAGAACAGCGCAGCCAAGGGGTTGAGCTAGACATTGTTGGCGAGATTTTGCCGGGCTGGAACGTTCTAGCCTCCTATGCCTATACCGATGCCAGGGTAACCGCTGATAACGACACGCCAGTGGGAAATCGCCTCTTTAACGTGCCCGAACACAGCGCCAGCCTCTGGACCACCTATGAAATCCAAAGCGGAGAATTAGAGGGCCTCGGCTTCGGGGTGGGCTTGAATTTTGTCGGTGAGCGCCAGGGGAATTTAGCCAATGATTTCCAGGTAAACAGCTATGTCACCACCGATGCCGCTGTTTTCTATAGCGATGACAATTGGCGATTTGGCCTCAACGCTAAAAACCTATTTGATGTCAGCCATATTGCGGCCACTAACAATACAAGAACATCAGGAGTTGAGCCCGGTGCCCCTTTTACCCTGATTGGGTCTTTCTCAGTCCAGTTTTAACCATTTGGAGTCCTACGGTAGAGCTTCGTCCTGCGCGTCAGAGAATTCTATAGCTCAGCCCGGAGCGAAAGACTGCCTCTATAGTGAGAATATTTCGCATTATTCCTCGCGGACTTAAGCCAATGACCACTCTGAATATCGCTCTCTCTGCTGACTCCATTCCCCACATGCTGAAGGCAACGCAGCAGCAGACGGGCGGGCGCTGGTTGGTCGAAGCCGATGAGCTGGCTTGGGATTTGCAGCAGTCCTTTGGCGTCTGGCAAAGTCGCTGCCTGCAGGTGCGAGAAGGGCTTGATTTAGTGCTGACCCGAGCCAACCTGCAGGAAGAGGTTACCTTCGTTGAAACCATTGACAACGTTTCCAAGTGGGCAATTCGATTTTGTCTGTCGGGCCATGCCGTGCAGCGCCTTCAGGGGCATAACGTCGAGCTTTCGCTGCGACCCGGCATCAACCTGATTGGCCATATGGCTGGCAACCTCGAAACACAGACTCACTATAAGGTCAACCAAGCTGTAGAAATATTGACCATTGCCATTCAGCCCGGACTGTTTGAGAGTTTAATACTGCCGGGTCAAAAGAGCCTCAACTTTGGCCAGACCGCGTCGATCAAAACCGCCGAGGCAGAATTGCAAATCACGGCCAACCAAACCACCCCTGCGATGCTGACGGCTTTGCACAAAATCATGACCTGCCCCTACGAAGGGCATCTCAAACGACTGTATTTAGAAAGTCAAATTTTGGAGCTAGTCGTGATGAAACTGGCTCAAATGCAGCAAGATAGCGCCCTGATGCAATTTAAGTTCAAGGCCGATGATGTTGAGCGTTTGTATCGTGCCCGCGAGATTCTGATGCAAAATCTCGCCTACCCCCCCTCTTTAAAAGGGCTGGCCCAGCAGGCAGAGATGAATGACTTTAAGCTCAAATCTGGCTTTCGACAGGTGTTTGGCACCACGGTATTCGGCTTTCTGCATCAGTGCCGCATGGAAAAAGCCCAGTGGCTCTTGGAGCAGGGGGCGGCCTCCGTTGCCCAGGTGGCGCAAACGGTGGGGTATGCCAGCCCGAGTCAATTTTCGGCTGCCTTTAAGCGTAAGTTTGGCGTTACACCCAGAGCTTATAGAGCTCTGTAGGGCAGAGCCCAGATCGATGCCTCAGTTCTTACGGATCGTTTTCTGTATCCATAGGGCAACGGACAAATGATCCGTTTGGGGACGAAACAAATCCGTCTCGGGACGATATACTTTCAAGCTGTTGCGTATTGTTCTCAACTACAAGATCTATGCGATCCGTGTGAGGGGGTTGAGAATGAGTCGGTATCGAGCCTGCATAATCAGTGGAGTTGCTCTGGGAGTTGTGAGTTGGCACGGAGAGGTTGCCCATGGCCAGACGGTCCCAGAGATGGCACTTGAGCAGGTCAACTCAGATCTAAGGGTTGAATCCATCGCGGTAACAGCAGTCAATACCATTCCAGTCAGGATAACGGACCCCGCTGCAATTGTTGTAGGACCTACAGGGGAAACCCTCAGCGTTGCGATCTCTGCACCAGTAAATCCCCCTGAAGCCTTAGCTCCAAATCAACAGGCGCCTTTAATCTCCCAGGCATCCAACGAGACCGAACCGTCCGACGCGGATGAGGACTCTGGCTTGCTGCGCATTACCGTCACTGGGGAGTCGGCAGGCAGCGACTATTTTGTACCGAATTCTGGCACGGGAACCCGTACCGATACGCCGCTGCTAGATATCCCGGCCTCAGTGCAGGTGATTCCCCAGGAGGTATTAGAAGACCAGCAGGTGATCCGGTTGGATGACGCCCTTCGCAATGTCAGTGGCGTGGTTCCTGACAACACAGAGGGGGCCGGGCTGCAGTTTGGTCTGCGGGGCTTTGCCGGGGCTAGCATTTTGCGGGATGGCCTTAGCTTGTCTGGGTCCAACACCAATCGCGGCATTATCGCGGTGCCGGAACTGGCCAATATTGAGCAGATTGAGGTGCTGAAAGGACCAGCATCGATTCTCTATGGGGAGATTCAGCCAGGGGGCGTGATTAATCTGGTGACGGAACGACCCACCGAGGAGCCCCTCTAAGAACTGACGTTGCAGGGCGGTCGCGATGGCCTGTTTCGCCCGCAGATTGATATCTCTGATCGCCTCACCGCCGATGGCAACGTCCGCTATCGCCTTAATGCCTTGGTGCAGCGGCAGGAGGGGTTCAGGGACTTTGATCAGCAAATTGAGCGTGAGTTTATTGCACCCGTGATTACCTGGGACATTAGCGATCGCACCAGCCTCACCTTTGACTTGGAGTACTTTCAGGATGAGCGCCCCAGCGACTCGGGGTTGGTGGCCTTTGGCAATGGCATTATTGATATCCCTTACAGTCGCATTTTGGGTGAGCCCGACGATGTGATTGAGCGGGACTTTTTTAGTGTTGGCTATGATCTGGACCACGCGTTCAATGACAATTGGCGCCTTCGCAACGCCTTCCGATACAGCAGCCAAGACTACAGTAGCAATACGTTTCTCGCCCCCACGGCCACGCCTTTGTTTTTCAATGAAGCCACGGGGGACCTGAATAGAATCAACTCAGCCACGGAGTGGTACCAAGATACCTATGGCGTCCAAACCGACGTGGTGGGAACCTTTGAGACCGGATCGATTGGTCACACCCTAGTGGCCGGGGTGGATCTCGCTTGGAGTCGCAGTGATATCCGGGCGCGGGTCAGTAACCCGTTCATCCCTGCAGGGCTATTTGGTCTAAATGTTTTTAACCCCATCTATGGCCTGGCCACGCGGCTGCCCTTCGAACAGTTGCCCCTTGTCGCTCGATTCGAAGACATTAGCACCAGCCGCTGGGGCCTTTTTCTACAAGATCAGATCGACATCTCAGACAATCTGATTTTGGTGGCTGGGGTGCGCTTCGATGCCGTCAGCCAGGATGCCTCCACAACAACAATTTTCGGAGCTACCAACTCCAGCCAAGATGTCGATGCCTTTACCCCAAGGGTTGGCATCGTTTACCAGCCCATTCCCCAACTGTCCCTCTACGGCAGCTATTCCCGCTCCTTTACCCCCAGCGCTGCTACAGATATCGCAGGCAACTTGCTCGAACCGGAAGAGGGGGAGGGGTTTGAAGTGGGCCTCAAGGCCGAGCTGTTTGACCAACGGTTAATCGCGACCTTGGCCTATTTCGACATTACTCGTCAAAACGTGGCCACCGCCGACCCCAATGCTCTCTTGGGCGTTCTCGCCTTCTTGGCTACGGGTGAACAGCGCAGCCAGGGGATTGAGCTAGATATCGCTGGGGAAATTTTGCCCGGTTGGAATGTGATTGCCAACTACGCCTATACCGATGCCCGCATCACCCAAGACAACACCTTTCCTGCGGGCAATGGCCTGACCGGCATTCCTGAAAACAGCGCTAGCCTCTGGACCACCTACACCCTGCAAACCGGCGACTGGGCGGGTTTGGGCTTTGGGGTAGGGGTCAACTATGTGGGCGATCGCCCTGGCGACTTAAACAACAGCTTCCGACTAGGGGACTACTGGGTGACCAATGCCGCCATCTTCTATGAGCAAGACGATTTTGGGCTGAGCCTTTACTTCAACAATCTGTTTGACACCAACTATGTCCAGGGGATTCCCGTCAGTCGACTGCGGGGCATTGAGCCTGGGGAGCCGTTTACGGTCACTGGTTCCATTACCTTCCGCTTTTAGGCAATGGTTTCAACCTCCACTCTGAAAAAGTTTGGCCTGTTAGGCAGCTTGTACCTGTCGCAGTTTCTGCCGTTTTGGTTTCTCTATGAGGCGTTACCGGTGCTGCTGCGTCAGCAGGGGTTGCCTTTAAAAATGATTGGATTGCTGCCTTTGGTGGCGATCTCCATGACCTTTAAATTTCTCTGGGCACCGTTGATTGACCGCTATAGCGTCGCCCGCTGGGGCCATTACCGCTTCTGGATTATTGTTTTTCAGCTCTGGGTGGTGGCCATTACCCTGCTGTGCAGCCGTCTGAATTTGCAGGAGCAACTACCAGTTTTGCTGGTGGGACTGGCGTTGATGGGCACAGGCTGCGCCAGTCAAGATATCGCCACCGATGCATTGGCCCTGCGGTTACTGGCTCCCCAAGAACGGGGTATGGGCAATGCCATCCAGGGGGTGGGGGGCTCATTGGGCAAAATGCTAGGGGGTGGCGGCATGTTGATCTTGCTGAGCCGCTGGGACTGGCAGCCCAGCTTGTGGATGCTGGCGGGGATAATGATGTTGGCGCTGTTGCCGGTGCTGTTCTACCAAGAGCCTGAGCGTAAAGTTACGGCACCGCAAGCACCCCTCACCCCAAGCAATTACCTGAAGATATTTTGGCGATTTGGGCGGCGACCCGGCATGGGGCGATGGCTGCTGATTCTAGGCCTTTTTGCCGCTGCCCATAACCTCTCATTCACCATGTTTCGCCCGCTGTTGGTCGATCTGGGCTTTACCTTGGCGGAGATTGGGTCATTGCTGGGGGTGGCGGGCACCGCCATGACCATGGTGGGGGCCGTGACGGCGGGGGTGTTTGTGACCCGCTGGGGACGGCGGAGATCGCTTTTATCGGCAACCGGCATAGCCCTTTTTGGTGTCTGCACCTACTTTTTGCCCACCTTTGGGTTGAGCCAACCGTCGGTGCTATACGGCATTGTCGCCATTGTCTTTTTTGCCCTGGGCATGGTGGGCACCACCAGCCTCACCATCATGATGGATAAAAGCCGCCCCGATATGGCGGGCACCGACTATACCCTCCAAACCTCATTTATCGGCATTGGCGGCATCTTGGCCGCTGCCTTGAGTGGCGTAATGGCTCAAGCGATCGGCTATCGCGGTGTGTTTACCCTGAGTGGGCTATTACTGCTGATCTGCATGGTTCTGATTACAACGGTGTTGCCGTCTAGTCATCCCCAACCTGCTGCCGCGATCGCCTCTCACAACAGGGATGCATCTTAACGATTCGGGTCCGCTCTGTAGGCCCACAGTTCGAACTGAGCCGTAGAAGACAGCTCCGTTTCCCATGAGCCATAGTGATCGGTGCAAAAGGCTTCAAATTTTGCCATCGCTTCACAGAAAATAGGGTCAGGCACCCACCAGCAAAAACCATAGGCGCGCGATCGGTAATAGCTAAGTAGCTCGGCAACGGTGTCGGTTACGGTCCATTGCTTCGCGACACAATAGTTGGCTTGATAGCCTTTAGCCCGAAAGTGGCTGTCGATGGCATCAATGCGATTGTCTAAGCATTCAGGCTGTCGCATCTCCTTATATTTGGACAGAATGGTTTTGAAGTGGGTCTGAAATGCTTTGCGGGCCGGTGGGTTGGTCCATTGGCCATTGAGATAGACCCCCTGAGGCTTAAGGACTCGGGCAACTTCATCCAGAAAGACTTGCCAGTCGGAGACCGTGTGAATCATATGAACGGTCAGCACTACATCAAAACTGGCCTCTGGAAAGGGTAGTTTTGACGCGTCTGCTTGAATCAGGGTGAGGTTGGGGGGAATCGGCTGCAGTTTTTGCCTAAACTGATCCAGCATCTCCTGGGAAATATCGATGCCGGTGACATGGTAACCCCGCTTCACCAAAGGCAAAACATTCAGTCCGGTGCCCACACCCGGTTCTAAAAAGGTGGTCTTGGGGTGGGCGTCGATTTGCCTGAGGATGACATCGGCAATGTCTTCCGCCACAGCGTCTGTCATCCAGCGAGTTTGATCGTAGATGGGGGCAATGGCGTTGTAATAATTGGCTTTAGCCATTTACTGCACGGCTGTTCGATTAAGTGTACAAATCGTTGACTTGCAATCGCTCTTTTAAAGTCTGACGAGAAGTAACCGTCCCAGGAACTACGCTGGCTGAGCGGAGTCGTTCGCCTTGCGTCTCCCGAAGGGAGAAAGCCAAAACCCGGCCAGAATGTCCCTTTCGACTCCGCTCAAGGGACGGTTACGACGAGAAGGCAGCAAGCAAGACCTTGAAGTTGCCAAGCTTGATGTCTCTCAGCAAGCCGAGGACTGTTTAATTGAAGCTGCAACCGAAGATTAGCTTAACGGGAATATCTTTGTTGCGCATCATTATCAATAGGCTGGTATTTTATTGATGCAGCAAACCCCACCAAGGGCATGACTTCTCAGCAACTGAGCATGGCACATTTAGGACAAATCCATGGCCCATGCTGACCGCCGTTTGTTTTGGTCGCAAATCAGGCCAATTCTGGCACTATTTTTGCCGATGCTGCGTACCTGGCGCATCGGTGGATGGCTTGCACTACTGTTGGGAAGCTCGACGGTCAGCAGTGGTTTTCTGGTGTGGGAGAGTTTGCAGCGGGGGGAGTTCATTTCTGCCCTGGCGGCTCAAGATCAGGGGCGCTTTCAGCGATCGCTGTTGATATTTATGGGCATTTTGTTGGCGAGTGCCTTGCTGCTTTCTATCACTGCTTTTCTCCGCGATACCGTTGGGCTGCGCTGGCGACAGAGCTTCACCCATGAGTTACTCAAAACGTATCTACAGCAGCGGCGGTTTGATCGAATAGTGTCATCACCGGATATAGACGGACTCGACAATCCTGATCAGCGGATCTCAGAAGATATTCGCGTGGCCAGTCAGCTCAGCTTTACCCTGCTCGTGATTGGTGTAGAAGCTGGGGTGCAACTGGTGGGGTTCGTGGGGGTGCTGTGGTCAATCTCCAGAATGCTGACTGGGTTTCTGGCGGTCTATACCCTAGTGGGGACGGCGATCGCCGTCCTGTTTTTGGGGCGACGTTTGACCCGTATTAACGCCCGACAACTCCAGCAAGAAGCCGACTTTCGCTTTGGCCTAATTCATCTGCGTGAACAGGGGGAAGCGATTGCCTTCTATCAAGGGCAAGCCTATGAAGGGGGGGTGCTAGAGCGGCAGTTTACTGGGGTGGTGGCCAACTTCAAGCGTCTGATTCGCTGGCAACTGGGGCTCGATTTCTTTCAGAATGGCTATCAATATCTCACCTTCATTTTGCCCAGCCTGATTTTAGCCCCGAGTATTTTGGCCGGACAGTTAGATGTGGTGGCGATTGTGCAGTCTCAAGCTGCCTTTGATCGCATCTGGCTCTCCCTGAGTTTGATTGTGGTGCAGTTTGAGCAGTTCACGGTTTTAGCGGCGAGTCTAGGGCGGCTCAAACAGCTCACCCAAGTGATGGCGCGACTAGGCCAGCCGCCGTCAGCACCTCAGATCGAGCCCCACACTTCTTTAAGGGTCGAACAGTTGACTCTCTACAGGCTCGGGCACAAGTGCCTTTGCCGTGAACTCTCCTTTGCCGTGCCGGTGGGGACGAATCTGCTGGTGACCGGCATCAGTGGTGTGGGCAAAAGTACCTTGCTCAAAACCCTCGCCGGGGTATGGACAGAGGCCGAAGGGGCGATTCAGATTCCGCCCGACAGCCTGTTTTTGCCTCAGCAGCCTTACTTGCCCCTAGGGTCTCTGCGGCGGCAACTTCAGTATCCAGGCGACGGTTTTGCCCGTTCAGAGGATGAATTGGCTCAGATCCTGGCCCAGGTGCAACTCCCCAACCTGGCCCAAACCCCTCTGGATACCGTAGACGATTGGTCACAACGCCTCTCATTGGGTGAACAACAGCGGCTCAGTGTGGCTCGACTGCTGATTCAGCGCCCGACCTATGCCCTTTTGGATGAAGCGACCAGTGCTGTCACGGTCGATCAAGAACGCTGGCTTTACAGCCGCTTGGCTGAAGCAGGCATCACCACCGTGAGTGTCGGGCATCGGTCTAGCTTATTGCCCTACCAGCATCAGGTTTTGACCCTAAACCCAGACCAGAGCTGGTGTTTACAAGATGCCAGGGAGTATCGCTTTGAGTGAAACTAGCTCGCCTGCGGTTAGGGAACACTCGACCCAGCTTGGCTGGCAGTCAGTGTGGCCAGTGGTCTGGCCCTACTGGCGCTCCCGTGAAAAGTGGGGCGCTTGGGGGCTGCTGGTGCTATTGGTGCTGACGTTGTTGATCCGCACGGGCATTCAGGTGTTGTTCTTGATTTTCGGTGGAGAACTCACTTCGGCCTTGGCCGCACAAGATAGCGATCGCTTTTTTCAAGCCCTGATCGTGTTTTTAGGGGTATTGGCCGTCGGCATTCCCTTTGCCTCAGTCACGGGTTACATCGGGAGTCGGTTGGGGCTGGCTTGGCGCAATTGGCTGACCCGCCACTATTTACAGCAATACCTCACGGACGATCAGTTTTACCAGCTGCGATTGCAGGGTCGTTTGGATAACCCTGACCAGCGCTTGGCCAACGACATTCGCACCTTGACCCAAGCATCCCTAAAGTTTTTTGCCATCGGCTTAGAATCTCTGTTTCAACTGGTGGGCATTGCCGGGGTGCTGTGGTCGATTTCCCAGCCTCTGATGCTGTTTCTGGTCGGCTATTCCCTTTTAGGAACGATCATTGCCACCCTGTTTTTGGGGCGCAAGCTGGTGGGCATTAACTATCGCCAACTCCAGCGGGAAGCCGATTTTCGGTTTGGGCTAGCCCGCATTCGTGAACACACCGAAGCGATCGCCCTCTACCGAGGAGAAAAGGCAGAGCTGCAGCAAAGCTGGGGACAATTTGGGCAGGTTTTTGACAACTTTCAGCGGTTAATTCGCTGGCAACTGGGGCTCAATCTGTTTCAAAACCACTATCGCTACGCCACCTTTGTGATTCCTGGGCTGATTTTGGCGCCGCGGCTATTTGCCGGAGAACTGGAAATTGGTGACATTACCCAGGCTGGAGCCGCCTTTAGCCTGATGCTGGGGGCGCTGGCGTTGATTGTGTTGCAAATGCAGCAGTTGACGGATCTCGGGGCCGCAGCCCAACGATTGGGGCAATTACAACAGACCCTAAACGCCCCCTCCCTACCGGAGGATTGCTTGATTCAACGGCGCACGGATCATCTAATTGCCCTGGATCGCCTGACGGTGCTGACCCCCGATGGCCAAATCCCTTTGGTGCAAAATCTGTCCATCACCATTGAGCCCGGGCAGCACCTACTGATTATGGGACCGAGCGGCGTGGGCAAAAGTTCTCTGCTGCGGGCGATCGCGGGGCTTTGGCCGCGGGGCGCTGGCATCCTCACCAGCCCATCCCGGCAACAGATGATGTTTCTGCCCCAGCAGCCTTATTTAATAGATGGCTCTCTCCGACAACAGCTCTTGTATCCAAGGTTAGAAAATTCAGAGGCGATCGCTGATGAGACCTTTCTAAGGGTTCTCGAACAGGTCAACTTGACGGAGCTACTGCGCCGCTGGGGCAGTTTAGACGGCGGCAAGGGACAGATGCAGACCCTTTCCCCAGGCGAACAACAGCGCCTGGTTTGGGCAAGACTGCTATTGCAACACCCCCCATATGCCTTGCTAGATGAAGCCACCAGCGCTTTAGATTTACGCCATGAGGCTCAACTGTATGGGGCCTTGCAAAGGACAGAAATTACGTTTATTAGCGTGGGTCACCGACTAACGTTAAGGCAGTATCACCATCAGGTTTTAACCTTAGGTTCTTAAGCATGGAGAAGTGGGTAAACTCTATTGGCCCGCTTTAGGGTACTGCTGGGGTTTCTACTGCATCTGTCGATGGTTTTAGCACGATTCGGCCTAATCACAGTCGAGCCCACAATGCGTGCAACTCAAGCACTCCCGTTTAACTATGGCTAAAGTTCACTGGCGACCAGCCCTTTTAACGGCTGTCGTTGTTCTTTTAAGCTTGTCTTGCCTGAATCGACTGGTCGCTGAATTCACACGTTTGACTGTGTCCCAGTCCTATTCGGGAGCCATTGACTTAAAAACATTTTTGATTGCCGTCCGGCTGTGGTTTTCGGGATTGCCGACCTACGGGGAGCTGCCAAGTGCCGTTTATCCCCCCGCCAGTTATCTCATGCTTTGGCCATTCTTAGGGTGGTCTTCGATTGCGGCAGCCCGTATGCTTTGGGCCGTAACCACGCTGCCAACCCTGGCTTGGTTAGCGTATCTCAGCGTCAAACATAGTGGCGCAACCGGTTGGCAAATGCGGGCGCTGATTGCACTGCTGCCCCTGTTTTATGCAACTCGCACCGGCATTGGCAATGGGCAATTAATGACTCATCTGATGCCGCTGCTAATCGCGAGTCTATTGATGTTTCAGCAGACCCCCTTGAAGGGACTGAAACAGCTGTTAGCGGTCGTCATGTTTGTGGGCGCGCTGATTAAACCGAATGTGTCTGCTCCATTTTTCTGGATTGTGTTGTTTGCCTACCGCAGACAAAAGTATTGGCCCGCGCTGTACGTGGTTTTGGGCTACGGCATTCTGACGCTGATAGCCGCATCTTTTCAAGAAGGCAGCGCGATCGCGCTGATGCAGCAGTGGTTTGGCCGCGCTGAAGTGGGGGCTGAATTTGGTGCTCAAGCGGGTGGATACGCAAATCCAAATAGCCTGTTTTCCTACCTGGAAGCACATACAAATCTGGACCAGTATCCCCTATTGAAATATCTGGGTGATTTTGAAATGAATACACCGTTGACCCTGCTAATCTTGTTTGTCTTAGGGGCTTGGGTCTTTTGGCATCGCGGCGTTGAGCTATGGTTGCTGATTGGTGTCTGTGCCGTGGTGGCTCGTCTATGGACTTACCATCGCATCTATGATGATCTTTTGATTCTGTTGCCGATTGTGGCTACGTTTCGAGTCTTTAAGCAGAACGACTATGCTGCCAATAAATGGCCCTCGAAGCGGGTCGCTCTCGTTGTGTTTATGGTTGCTTATATCGCGGCTTTACTGCCAGCCAATTGGCTTTTAGAAAGCCCTATTGAAGACTATCTAAAACTCTTTCAAACACTCACCTGGTTAGGGCTGCTCGGATTTTTAGGGGCTTGTGCCTGGACTAACCGCAGGCGAGATCAACCCTTACACGAGACCATAGGCCACGGAAAAGCATAATGCTGTACTCAATTGCGGTTTGGATACTGCTGGGTCTGGCGAGTTGGGCGGTTGGGCTGACGGTTCTAAAGGGGCTTCAGATTCGCTGTTTTACCCGACCAGGCGATCGTTTTATCATTGCCATCTGCCTTGGGTTGGTCTTGTTATCGAATGTTCTGCTAGCCCTTGCCTTTATTACTGCACTCTCTTTCGGTGTGGGGATTGGGGTAGGCATTTGTACGCTCTTGTTGGTCTACTGTTGGCGGGCCGAACTGAACCAGTTCTGGCGAACTCTATCTCCGTCTGACTGGAGCAGCCTGCTGGCGGTAGTCGTAATCGTGGCCTACTACACCTCTCGGAAAGTAACCTGGATTGACGCTGGCCTCTATCACTTTGGTGCGACCCGATGGTTGGCAGAGTTTGGGGCGGTTCCAGGGGTCGCGCTGCTGCTTGATAACTTTGGCTTTACCTCAGCCTGGTTTGCGCTAACGGCACCGCTAAGCCCAGCCGCGATTGCGCCTCGCGTTAGCGCCGTGACCAACGGCTTTGTCCTGTTAATGATGATGTTGACTGGGCTAATGGCGCTGCGGCGCTGTAGCTTTGGGCGCGCCTGGGTAACCGACTGGTTTATGGTTGCTTCGCTAGGGCTGACATTACCAATTCTGTTTTTGACCACGTTTATGTCGGCCATCCTGGTTTCTCCTTCCCCCGACATTCCGGTGATTTTTCTAACCCTTATGGTGGCCTGGAGCTTGCTCACAGTGATAAATCACCGGTCCGGTGCTCCAGCCCAGCCCATGGCGCAAAGTACCCCTCAGCTGCTGGATGGGTCTCTAGTGCCGTTGATTTTGGCGACGGGTGCCCTGTCAATTAAGCTAACGGCCTTACCGCTAGTGCCGGTAACACTGCTGTTTTACTGGACTCGAAAATCAGACGCGCAGCGACTGCTGGTGGGCAGCGCCGTCACCTTGCTGTTACTGCTGCCTATCATCGCCATGGGAGCCGTCACCTCTGGCTGTCCGTTTTATCCAGTTTCGACATTCTGTTTAGATTTACCTTGGACCCTTTCAACCGAGCAGGCTAACGAAGCAGCTGAGGTGATTCAGGGTTGGAATCGTTGGTTTGGGACACCACCAGCGGGAGCACACCCATTATTTTGGCGCATTGGGCAGTGGCTACAGTTTGCCAAGCTCAACAGCATTATGGTGCTGCTACTGCTGGTAGCGGTGATTTTGCTGCAGATCACGCGAAAAGCCGCGCGCCGTTTTCACGTTAAGGGAATTTTGTGGCTATTTGGCCTGGGCATTGTAGGGATGGGGTTTATCTTATTACAAGCCCCAATGATCCGTTTTGGGCTGGGCTACTTTGTCGCGCCCACTGCGGTTGCGATCGCGGTATTTATCTCTAATCCCAGCCCAGTCCTGAGTCGCTGGCGACCCAAACTCGTGCAATTGCTGCCAGTTGTTGCTTGGGGGACAGTTGGATTGATCGTGTTTAGTCAACGGTCACAGCTCGGTGAACGTTTAATCCTTCCGCCTGCCATGCCCTCCACCAGAACCGTCGTGGAGCGGTCCCATGACGTGACTTACCTGCTGCCTGTGAATGAACGAAAACTTTGCTGGACAGCACCCTTACCCTGCTCCCGCGGCGTTGACAATATACAGTTGCGCAATCCAGAGAAAGGGATTGAAGCTGGATTTGCATGGGCGAATGGGAATAAACCAGATGATTGAAGGAACTGGTTTTAACGCTGCAGCAATCACTGCATCTATTTTTAGAAAAGCGCCCAATTAAAACGCAATCAAAGTTTTTCTGTTATACAATTACTTTTGCGCAATCATTTGTGCGATTAAAATAATTTTACAATTATTGCAAACAGTAAAGCCACGCTTCCCAGCAGCTCAAATGACTCTTCTGCGGACCATTGTCCAGGAATATAAGGCAATCCAAAGAATTCCTGCACAAAATCAATCATTCCAAGCAGTATGAATGTTGATCCAAATAACATAAACTTTATATCTGTGGATTTCTTCGAAAAATAGTTAAAAAGCTCCTTAATGATCGCCTGGTTACGCTTTTTAAGCTTTAAAAAGACAAGGCAAATCGTAAAAACAATTCCGACAAGCACGGCGCATGCAGCGCTGACTGAAATGTTTGCAACTAGTGCGTCGGAGACAATGTTATGGATGTCGCCAGACTGTTCTGGGTCAAAAGAACGGCGTATTTGCCATCCCAAAACACTATCTCTACCCCAAGCTGCTTCTTCTCCAGCCAGAAAGAAGCAGCAGACGCTGTAAAATCCCCAAAACAAATATTCCTTAGTTTTTATTGCTAATAATATTGCTAGGATAGCCCCTAATAAGTTCACCACGGCTGGCAGCGATTCGATAAACCCTCCGGTTGTCAGCAGCGCCTCTAACGAAGTTGGAGATGTTATTCCCAGCACGACCACTGGTAAAACTAAAGCGCTACTGACAAACGTGTAGGCTAACCAATAAAATTTGTTGGACGCAACCATAAGAAGTATCCCCCTAAACAGGAAGACCAAAAAAAATAATTTGAGATGTGGCGTTTCTAAGGTTGACGAATTTCAAAAAAGTGCTGCCTCGAAGAGAATTCAGCACTTTTAGCACTTGTAATCCACAAAAAAATGTGAGCCATAAGAGAACAAAATCTGCCCATGTCAATTTTGCTTGACTTTTTTTAAGGCACACCTTTTACGATGCACCAAAAAACTGAGCATGACCCATGCATTTAAGTGTTCATGCTGAACTTAGAACGTTAACCTGTACTTAATTATACCTTAACCTTTAGCGTGCCTAGATTTTCTTTTTTGCTTCTGAAATTGATTTGCCCTTGAAGCGTGATTCTGCCGATATTTCTCCCAGAAAAATCCCGCCACGTTGGCCACTTGAGAAAGAAAGAATAGTCCCGATAGCAGCGGTGTACGCCAACCTTCACCTTTTGTCGGGGGATAGATCAGCAGATTCCAATAAAACGAAAGCGGCTCCACCTGCATGGGGGCTGACTGGCGCTGGCTGCGGATCTGATGGAAATGAAAGGCACCGCGTCCATAGTTAAAGTGCTGTCGCCAAAACTTAGACAGGCTCAAGCTATGGGTATGGTTGATCTGCATCTCCGGCGCATAGGTCATGGGTAGACCCTGGTGCAGCCAGCGATCGCAAAACTCTCGATCCTCTCCAGCCGCAAGGGGAAAGGTGACATCAAACCCCCCTAACTGATCAAACTGATCGGCAGGTAGGGCAAAGTTATTAGAGGCAAAAAACGTCGCCTCACCCGAGTCAGCATTGTAATAGTCGTACAAGTAATCAATGAGCAGTTGACTGGCAGTAGAGTATGGGTTTTTGGGCAATGCATTCAGCGTGCGGCCACCAATCAGATGGTTGGGAGATTGGGCGGCGCAGTGCTCCAATTGACTCAGCCAGTCCACGGCGGGGGTACAGTCATCATCGGTAAAAATCAAAAACTCCCCCCGAGCCTGACGGGCTCCCGTATTGCGAGCGCTAGCAGGCCCAGCATTCTCCTGACGGATTAACCGGAGCGGCAAAACCTCAAGCCAAGGGGTCATCATGGATTCCATGGGTGGGTTGCTGCCATCGTCCACCACCACCACCTCAAAGCGATCTCGGGGATAGTCAAGCTGAGCGATCGCCCCCAGACAAAGCCCGAGCCGCTCGGGACGACAATATGTGGGGATAATAATCGAAAAGTAAGGAGAGGAAGAAAGCATAGGAAGCAACCTTTAGGGCGGGCAGCGCTCACTGTCGCTGACGTTCAGAAGTAATCAAAGTGGTCAGCACCGATCCTGCTAAGGCAATCTCTTGACGGTTAAACTCCCCCAGAGCTAGAAACAGCACGGGGATCATTAGCCCTAGCACCAGTAACTGAGGCAGCACCCATAGCGGCGATACGATCGGCCAGTAACTCGCCAGCAAATACAGCGCACCGCACACCAGCAAGCTGCGGCAAAGGGTGGCAATCGGCGGCAGAATTTGCCATAGACGATAGATGGCGCACACCATTAACACAGCGCCAAATACGGCGACCAGCATGGTGACCATAGCAGCACCCTGGGCCTGCCAGGTCGGAATGATCCACCAGTGACCATAAGCCGCTAAAGGCAGCAACGGCGCGGCAATGACGAGGGGCCAACTGGGCTTACTCGCGGCCGTCAGAATGGTTGTGCCCACCGAAATCATCATCAAGCCCAGGGCGCTAAAAATTAGCAGAGAAAGGATGGGGGCAGTAGCTAGAAATGCCTCACCGTAAATCAGTTGAATAATATCTGGAGCCGTAGCAGCAGTGATCGCCCCAATCGGCAGCAGCGCCACGATTAGTCGTAAGGCTTGGCGAGACAACTGTTTTGCCTGGGAAAGCTCGCCCGCCGCCAGCAAACGACTCAGGCTAGAGAGCAGCAGCGGCGAAAATGAAATGCTCAGAATCGTGGGAATAAAGGCTAAATTCTGAGCCGCGCCATAGATGCCAGATTGTTCTGCCGAGCCGCCGAGAAACTTCAGCAGAAACAGGTCGAGCTTGTCATATAGCCGCATGGTCATGGCAAAGCCAAACAGCGGTAGGGCATAGCCAAACAGCGATCGCAACGGCACGTTAGAGCGCTTTAACCAAGGCACCGGCGCAAAATACCCGGTGATCAGATATTCCACTAAAGAAGCGCCAATGCTGCCTAAGATGGCTCCGGACACTGAAAATCCGAGTTCAACCAGTAAGACAATAAACAGCAGCCTTAGGGTCCAGCGGCCAGCGGTGGCTAAGGCCCGCTCGCGAAACTGACCGCGACCAATCAAAATGTTGCGCTGGGCACTGGCCAGACTAAAAATCGGAATATCCAGAGCAAACAGTCGCAGATAATTGTCCAGCTCAGGTTCGTGGAGGGCAGCAGCAAGAGCAGGTGTTAGTACCCACAGCAATAGGGCCACGCCTGCGCTCACGGCTAGATGTAGCTGTACCACTAGCGCCCCAATCGGTTTCCAGTCGCTGGTCTCACCGACAAACTTAATGGTGGTGCGGCTAAAAATGGAGGTAATGCTCCACTCAATCCAGGCCACAATCACCGATGCTAGGGTGAACAAGCCGTAGCCCGCAGGGCCAAGCTGTCGCGTCAGCACCCCAGCCGTAATCAGTCCGGTGGGCAGCAGCAGCCCCTCCGCCAGAAAGACCCAAACCGTACCGTCCAAAATTTTTCGATTCGTTTGGGTGGCAGTAGACTTCATGGGGTCTCCTGGGTGATGTCTCGATGGGCCAGCACCATAAACAACAACAACCCGCCCGCCCAAATCGCTGTTTGTATAGGGACTGCAAGGCTTGACAGGTGATGAGAGTCAACCAAAAATCGGGCCGGTGCCATTAGAGCAAACCAGTTGAGCGTAAAAAAGAGGGCAGCTGTAAGCTGTACCCACGGAGTCGCGTCTAGTCGAGCCAAGCGAAATAGCGCAATCAGCGGTATCCACAACAGCACATCATCAAAAACCAGATGATCAACCCAGAATCGGGCCACTAGTGCTGCAACGCTAAACAATATCCAAGGGCGCGCTTGACGGTAAAAAGCCGTCCAGATGCCTGCCAAGCCAAAAAGCAAAAGTGATGCGGGCAGCATCCAGTCTGAAAGGCCCATTGCTTCCAGCCAAGTGTGAATGCTGGCATGCCCTCGCGTGCCAAGCTGAGTGCCCGCGTGGCTCAGCCAATCTAGATGTAGGGTCAACAGATTGCCTGCCTGGTACTGCCCTGCTAGCAGCGCTAGCGCCAGATAGCCAACGCTCACCAGCAATATCGGACGCCAGCGCCCCGGCATAAAACAAACGACCCAGATAAAAGGAGCCGAAACCGTTGGCTTCACTAAGGCAAAAATAAATAGAGCTGCTGCTAACAAATCTTGTCCCCACCCTTTGCGGGGACGTTGCATTAGCAATAAACCTAAAACCAAGAAGGGCATCAGATGGTTGGCCACTTGCCCAACGCGAATGCCAGCGCTGGCGGGATAGAGCGCAAAGGGCATCAGCGCGATAAATACTTTCTCCGAGAGGGTTGCAGCCCGACTTTCCCGCATACCGAGCCAGCCGAACCAGCCCAGCATCAGTAGCGTCGTAACGGCCCAAAACCAGCGGGTGGCCTCACGGCTCAGCCAGCCAACCCAGGGCAACAAGATGGAATAACTCGCGGGCGGATAATCACCATTGGGAAGCACGCCATAGACTGGCGAACCGGCAAACCAGTGCTCGACTTCGCGGTGACGAGAGATCAGATCAACCGCATCGAATTTACCTTGCCCCCAAATCAGTCGGGGCAGCTCTAGCCCTAGTCGCCAAAGGGCGGCAGCCACCATTAGGCCAATACCAACCTGCAGCAGTCGCTGACCATAACGAGACCACAGGGCGACCAGCTTAGGGACTAAACCCGGCCAGATATTGACGGACTTATCTGACTGGGTCATGGTTTGCTAGCACTGGTAATGGGCTGGGAAACCAAGGGCAGGACACGGCCTGACATAGTTGTGGGCACTGGCCGTCCCAGTAGCGATAAAAAGGTGGGGGCCAAGTCCCGCAGCGCAACGCTGTCTAAACGACCGTTGGCTGCGATCGCTGGTCCTGCTGCGGCAAAAAATCCAGTTTGATGGTGGTCACTGCCGCGAAAGAACTCGGGCTTCTCCTGGGTCAGTACCGCCTGGGGATGGATGACCGTTTCCATAAAGTAAGGGCCAGGTCGCCACTTCACGACTACATCCGGCAGGGTTGGATGGGCGTTCTCCCCAAACAGCTCTCGGGGGCGGATAACTTGCTGCACAGCCGGTTCACCGCTTTTGGGATCAATCAACTGTTCAAGATCACGCTGTAGCCGCCGAAGTAAATCCTCATAGTTTTTTCCGGGAGCAACAATGCCTTCGGGTTCGCGTCCTTTTAAATTCACATGCAGATAGCTGGTAAATTCCGACGGAATCATAAACACCGTTGTTTTAGCCCAGTCCGTAGCGCCCTGAAACTGAGCTGATAGCAGTCGCTCTCGGGTTTCCCTAGATAAAAATTGGCTGAGGGCAATGCGCACCGATTCTGGCAAGATGCGCCGAAGTATATCCATCGGACTCAGAGAAAGCGGTTGTTCCCCTGGCTCTGGCAAAGTCCGATAGCCCAGCTTGAGTAAAAAGTCGGCCATCAGCCCGCCGCTGGGATACTGATCAAATAAACCCACCGGAGACACTACAAATACGTTGGCTTCAGCCGGTAGCTGCTGGAGAATAAGTCCAATTTCTTTGTCGATCGCTTGATAAATTGATTTGACGCCATCCCTAAGAGACGAATCGCCCGCCTGATAGTCCCAAAGCTGGTGCCCGCCCGTATGGGATTCGGCAAATACCGCCACCATCAGGTCGTAGGCATCCTGAGCCCAAAGCTGACGACACAGATGCCCTTTCTTCTGGACCCGCTCAATTAAGCGCCGGTAGGTTTTCTCGTCGCTGTCTGGGGTGCTGTCAAAGTCTTCGCAGATATTAATCTGCTTGCCAAAGATCTTTTTGACTGAATTGAGCAGTTGGGTCGGCTGAGCCGAGGGCGGCACCAAGGGTCGATGCACGGCCCAGTCGGCTAGCTGAATACCCTTTAGCCCTTCGATAGGAAACACTTCAGGCGCGTCAATAATGGCCACCTTATGTTGAGTCCCCTTCAAATCAGCCCAGAATGCGGCACAGTCAAAATCAGGTCCCCAGACAGGGTGGAGTCCGTAGCTGCCGGGTTTGGTGAGCTGGCGAAAGTAGTGGTAGCCGTGATCTCCGGCTGAAGCACCGCTAAACAAATTGACCCAAACGCCATCTTCAAAGATCAGTTCCGGCCCCGTAACAGGCCCCCAACTGCCGCGCTGCATCAGGGCCGCTAAATTGGGCAGGCAACCTGCTTCAACCCAGCGCTGAATCAACCCTGGATCGCCTGCGTCAAGACCTAAAATAACCAGCGGCGCAGACTGGGTATGAGGAAGTTTATGCTCAGGCAGCATAGGCGTTACGTCTCTCCAGAGGGGTGGGATGCTCTAGTAGCTCATCGTATTGCTGGATAAACCTACCGACAAAAACCGTGGCGCTAAACCGGGTCATGGCCACTTGCCGACCGGTTTGTCCGAGTTGTTCTGCTAGGGCGCGATCGCTTAGCAACAGCAGCAGTGCTTGAGTCAACTGCTCAACATGCTCAGGGGCTACCAAAAACCCAGTTTTTTGATCTTGCACCACTTCAGCGAGCCCGCCTGCCGCTGTCGCAATCACCGCCGTGCCTCGCATCATCGCCTCTGCGGCCACCATGCCAAAGGGTTCAGCCCAGCGCGAGGGCACAGCCTGCACCCAGGCTTGCTGAAAGCGATGTTCCATCTGTGCCTGAGGCAGATGACCCAACAGCTCAACCTGGTTAGAGAGGTTTAACTGATGGAGCAGAGTGTAAATGCGATCGCGCTCCGGCCCATCGCCAGCAATCAGCAGCCGCGCTTTGGGAACGGTCTGCAGCACCTGAGCAAAGGCCCTGACCAATACGTCTACACCTTTTTCACGCACCAATCGTCCGGCAAACGCTACCTTGGGCACCGAGGTCAGGGGCGATCTCATGGGCCGCACCGGCACGCCGCATTCAATTACCCCATCGGTGTCAATCCCAGCGGCTGTCATCTGCTGCTGCACTGAATGGCTGTTGGCGATAATCCGGCTAAAGCAATGTCGCCAGTGCTGCCACTGACGCATCTGCACCATTAGCGGCAGCCAATCATGGAGGGGTAGACAGCGATGGCGGTAGCAGGCCACGCCGTAGCGATCTTGGCAAGGGCTGCCATTCGGCAAAATTTTGTTTCCCAGCGGGCAAATGGGTCGATACCAGGCCACGTAGTACAGGCTAGGAAAGGACCTAAGCAGCGGCAAGATCCACGGAGAGAGCTGAGTCAGAAAAATCTTGACATGGACCACATCGGGCCGAAAGGACTGCAGTACCCGACGCAGTTTTCTGGCCGCCCAAGGATTTCCGCTTTGCAGGAGGGTGCGAAAGCTAGATGTGGTGCCGGTACAGGTGTAGTCAGCCTGGGAATGGTGGTCGCCAATGGTGACCCCGGTGGAAAATAGCCGCGCATCATGACCTCGCTGGCGCAGGCCATCCCGCAGGGAGAGCATCAGTAGCTCAGCGCCCCCAGTCGGCGTGCCATAGTCGTTGACCAGCAAGATCTTCATGGGCTCCGCACCTCTTGGGGCACAATCGGCGAGCGATCTGTCTGTTTGATCTCATGATGTTGTTGAAAGGTCTCATCAATCAGCTCTGTGAGTACCCGTCCGTCCAGATCCTTAGGCACCGCCTGATCGAGCAAATAGAGCAGCGTGGGAGCCAGATCCATGGTGCTAGCACCGAGAATATCAGCACCGGGGCGAATATGCTGACCCGCCGCAATTACAAACCCATCTTCGGAATGCTGGGCCTTGCGAATCACATCGTGGCCAGATACCGTGCCAAATTTGGGGTGATGAAGATGTTGGAAGACCCCATCTTCTGCCCACTGGACCACAATATCGGGTAGGTCGTAGAGGTTATTACCCTTATAAATATCGGTAATAGGCACCGCTCGCTTGACCGCCCGGTTGCCTGTGTCGGGGTTGATCAACTGCTCTAGCTCGTGGCAAATCTCCTGGCACAGGGCGTCATAGTCACCCAGGGGCACGATGCCCTCTGGCTCTCGCCCTGCTAAATTGATCCGGATAAACCCCTGGAAGTGCTCGGTAGGCAAGAAAAAGGCGCGGGTCTTTTGCCAGTTGATGCCGCTGTTAAATTGCAGCGAAAACATGGCATCGTGATGGGACTGGGGCACAAATTTGTCGTTGATAAACTGCCGCAATGATGAGGGAATTAGACGGTCTTTAACCCATTCAGAGACGCTTTGGGAGCCACCGGCCTTGCCGTTACTCTCCGGCGGGGACTGATACCCTAGCTTCTCTAGCGCTGCTTGGAGCAAATAGCTGCCTGAGTAATTGGTGGTAATGCCGTGAACCGAAACAATAAAGACAGTGGTGTTGTCTAACTGTCCGTCCAGCAGAGATTTCAGCGCTTTGTCTAACTCGATGTAGGCGCTGGGCAGAGCTTGACCCATTTCGGGGGCTCGTTGGGAGTCGTAGGCCCAATGATGGCTATCGTGGTGATGATAAAAATGGTGACCAATGGAGTGGGCCTCGGCAAACACCGTGACCAGCAGATCCCAATCATCCTGAGTCTGTAAAAATTCAACTGCCTTAAGCTTGCGCTCCACGTTGGCTAACAGCGTGTCGCGAGATTTGATCTCATGGCGATAGCTGGGGTCAGATAGCTCCTTAGGACGTGGGTATTGGCCAAATCGCGCCGTCAACTCCTGGATTAACTCTACCGGCAGAGAAGCTGGCTCAATCAGCGGGTACTCTTCACCCCAGCCGGAGACTTGAATGCCCTCTACGTCTGAAATGGGTTTGGTTTTAGGCACGTCAAAAACGGCCACCCGTTTCCCCGCTTCCCGCAAAATCCACCAAAACGGTAAAAAGCGACTGCAGTGCTCTCCCACTCGCACAATGTCTGTAGTGCCGTTGCGAATGGCCTGAAAATTGTAAAAACCGTGCTTTGATGGCGGTACTCCGGTATTAAAGGTAGGCCAAGGAGAATCGGAAAACATTCCCCGAGTCGACATCAACCTGGCCCAACTGCCCTGGTCTAAAAGTGATTTCAAAAAGGGTAATCGCCCTTCCTTAGCCCACAGCCTAACCAGGTCAGGATCGCCAGAGTCTAAGCCAATAACGACAATCCGATCTTTAGGGCGATCTTTGGAGCGAGTCTGAGCAGATGGCTGTGGCATGGCAACGAAATTCTGGGATTGAAGACACAGTTGCGAGAACTTGATTAAAACCCAGCTAAGACAGCGGGCTCACCGGTACGGGCGATGCTTCTTCAGCAAAGTCTGTTAGGGAAACAATGCTGCCGGTTCGGGCCGCTGTTTCAGCCGCTGCAATGACCTGCAAAGCGATTAGACCATCGTTTAAGTCGGGCTGAACCGGTTGCCCCGACTGCATCGCCTTTACAAACTGGGTCAAAGCGCCTTGATAGGACGGCTCTAAGGTAGGGTTCAAAATTTTGCGTGGATTGAGCTGCCGCAGGGCTCCCTGTAAACTCACGCCGAGCTGCTGACGACGAGAGCTGGGGCGATGGGCCGACATGACTTCAAGTTGGGTGGCTCGGTAGCGGTCAGCAATCAATTTGCCGCCTTGGCCACAAATTTCCCAACTGGCCTCATCTACGGTGCTCATGGATGTGGATAGCTGGAACAAAACGCCGTTGGTGAGCTGCATTTGCAGGGCGGCGGTGTCGTCCTCGTACTGGTGTGATCGCACCAGGGCCGATATGGTCTCTACTTCAGCGTCAAATAGATAGCGGGCTAAATCCACATCGTGTAGGGCTAGGTCCAGCAAAATCCCGCCGCCGCTAACCCGTTTCTGCTTCCAGAGTGGTGACGTTCCCACTGGATAAGAAAATACCGAGCGGGCGCTGACCAGTTCGCCAATTTCGCCAGCTTGAATGGCCTGCTTAGCAGCCTGATACAGCGGATTAAATCGGTAGTTAAACCCCACCATGCCGACCGTCCCGGCCTGCTGCCAGGCCGCAACAACGGCTTGCGCCTCGTCGAGATCAATGCCGATCGGCTTTTCCAGATAAACGTGCTTACCCTGCTCAAAGGCTGCGATCGCCGCCTCGGCATGCAGGGCACTGGGCAAACAAATCACCACACCCTCTAACCCTGGGTGCGCCAGTAGATCTTTGTAATCCGAAAACGCTGTCGCCGACTTGAGCCGTTTCTGAGCCGCTGTTCGGCGCTGAGGGTCAGGCTCTGCCAGGGCGACGACTTCCACATTCGGCAGTCGCGCCAAGATCGCCAGGTGAACGGCTTGAGCGATTGCGCCACAGCCAATTAGACCAACTTTAGAGGGTGAAATTGACATAGAAGTTGAAACGGTAAATCTAATAAATTGACTGAAAAAAGCGCTCTTGACTGGTACCAAACATGCTCACCGAAGGCTGTACAAAACCCTTTTGCACAGCCTCTTCATAGATACCTAAGAAACCGGCACTGGTGTTGATTGGGTTTCAGCAATGTCCTTGCCGAACCGCATCATGTCGTGCAAATGGGTGTAGGCAAACTTGCCGTTTCTCCCAGAGAGATCGAGGTTTTCAAACTGGTCTAGCCAAGCCATGATTTTCGTAACTTTTTCCTCAAACCCCAGCTCTAAAATGGGGTAGGCATAGTTCATCCGGCCACACCAGGAGCTAACCACATCACGCCTTGATATCCAGTCAACCTCAACCAGCTTATCGGTAACCATGCAGACTGTTTGCAAGTCGTCATAACTCCAAATTTCATCCTCTCTGTGGCAAGGGATTTCTACCACCAGAGATGTCTTGCCAGGGGGCGACATGTACTTGCTGCGGTTACGCGGCTCATAGATGCGTGTGAAAGGAAAGCGCTTTTCAGGAAAATAAGTGGTAGCGTTGCTGTTAACTGCTGGCTTATCCAAAAATAGCGCCACCAGTCGCAAATGGCGATAGCGAAGACTGTCAGCTAATCGCATAATTTCTTCTGGCGGTGCCGGCTCCATAATCTTCAGCAAAAAGGAAAGCGGTAGCGTACTCACCACTTGTCTTACACGTTGAGTTCGCTCCTGCCCCGAAATGCCAATTGCCTCGATTCGCTTGCCATTATGGATGACGCGATTAATTCGATGGTTAAGTCGAATGTTCTCTGGACCGCAGAACTCTTCCATCTTTTCGACAACTCTGCCATACCCCTGCTTGGGATAGTAAAATGAGCCATCTAAATGCCGCGTCTTGGCCAACTTTCCTAGGGTCGCTTCGATCAAGAAAGTCTTTAAATCCAGGCCTTTAAGACGCTTGCCTGAAATATTGGGAGAGAGTTGATTGCAGGGCAGTCCCCAGAGTTTCTCTGAATAGTTAAGCAAAAACTTTTCGGAAATAGACCTGCCGTAGCGGTGGACGGCGAGACTTTCAAAGCTACCATCTAAAGATTTTTTGCCCAATCTGGCTTTCAAGAAGGATAACGAAGCTTTAAACAGCTCAATGAAGCCAATCTTTTTTAGCAGGTCAAGAGGGGATAGGGGAAAGTCGACATACTTGCCGCGAAAGAAAATCTGGCTGGGAGCGCTCACCCGATGCAGCTCATCTCCGAGCAGCGCCTTGATTTCTTCGGTCACCTCTTCGTCTTTGTCATGGAGACGATGGGCACCTGAGTCAAATCTAAAGCCGCCATGCTGCAAGGTAATGCAGTTGCCGCCGACGCGAGCGCTAGCCTCATAAACGGCGAAAGATAAGCCACGCTTGCGTGCATAATAGCCAACAGACAATCCCGCTGGCCCACCCGCCAAAATTGTAATATCTTCAGACGAAACCGACATTTCTAAACTCTCCTTCTCGTGCTGTTTTTCCCTGCAATTTCTGAATAATTCGAACTGTTGTAAACGTAAAACTTTTTAATTAAAAAATTAAATATGAACGCAATTCCTGTGCTAATTATCTTAGCTACAATAAGCTGCTCAAAACCTGCAAACTCTACCAAGGTAATCATAGAGATTTCGTTGATCAATAGACCATAAATCCCTGATAGATAATGTCTGATAAACACTAACCAAAGCGGTGACAGCTTCCCCTTGAAAACCAAACGGTTGCAGAGTGAGAAATTAGTTAGCGCTCCGAGCGTGAAGCTTAAAATGGTCGCTATTCGATAATCAATCTGAAAAATTCCAGAAAAGATCGCGAATGAACCAATATCCACAACCGCTGCCACCCCGCCCACAAAGGTATAGCGGTAGAGCTGGTTTAACGTCTTTCGCACATGCTTCCTCAACGGTTTCTTAGCTGAGGAGTACTTTTTTAGGAGCATTTTCTTTCCTGACGAGACATATTCTGTCTTTTGACTTAACTGGTTAGCTGGTGGCCAACTCTAGCTTTTTAGACTCAGCAGATGTCTCAGTAACTTCCTCATGATAAGAACGCTCGGTATTAACGTTCCAAAGATCGTGACTCTCGCCCAAAATATTTTTGGCGGCAAGAATCCCCGTCAGCATAGAGTGATCTTGATTGTTATAACGATGCATACCGTTGCGACCAACAGTGTGGAGATTTTCAAAGCCTTTAATAAACTGCTGAATCACGTCCAAATGCCGACGATATTCACCGTTGTATACCGGGTATGCCCGAGGCTGACGAATAACGACGCCATCCTGAATCAACTCGATCCCATCGACTAAACCAAGGTTCACAACCTCAACGCTGGCCAACTTAATCAAGTCTTTATCAGGCATTGACCAGACGTTATCTCCTCGACTGCAAAAATACTCCATACCAAGGCAGGTTTTTCCCTCCTCAGGAACCATTTCTGGGCTCCAGTTTTTAAAATTTTGAATTCGCCCAACCTGAAATTCAGGACTGTGAATATAAATCCAATTGTCAGGAAAAAGATTATCCTGATCAATAATCAAGGAGACAATCAAAAAGTCTCGATACTCAAGGCTACGAGCCGCCTGAATGACAGAATCTGGAGCCGCAGGCTCCAACAACTGAACAAGTTTTGAAATCGGCATGCTGGAGACAAAATTGTCTCCTTCGACCAAGCGTATCTCCTCATTTTGTCGAACTTGAATCCGCTGGATTAAATTTCCTTGGCGCTCAATTTTGACTACTTCAGAATTCAGCTCAACCGGTGAACCTTTCTGATTGAGAAGCGTTTGAAAGCGCTCCCACATCATGCCTGGGCCAAGCCGAGGATAATCAAACTCTTTGATTAAGGTTTTAGTATTGTTGGTGCCAAATAATGCATTGATGGCTGCTTTCCTTAAAGACAGACCGCGAATCCGCTGCGCTGCCCATTCCGCTTGAATCTCTGTGCAGGGCATGCCCCACACCTTTTCGGTATAGGTTTTAAAAAATGTACGATACAGACGCTCTCCAAATCGATTGATTACCCATTGCTCAAGGTTGTCTTCCACTGAGTTAGGGCGAAGTTTGGCCTTAATGTAGCTGGATAAGATGAGTAAGCTATTAACTATACCCAAGTTAGTCAAAGCGTTGTGGGGCTCTAAAGGGTAACTAAAAAACTTATTGTCATAATAGATGCGAGAGAGCCTAGGCACCTTGATAAAGTCGTTGCCAAGTACCTCGTACCAGAGCCGTTCAACCTCTTTCACCTTGGTAAAGAAACGATGGCCTCCAATATTGATTCGATAGCCTTTATAAATTTCCGTTCGGGCAATGCCGCCAACCTTATCAGCTTGCTCCAGAGTTATGGATGTAACGCCCTCTTTAGAGAGTTCGTAGGCAGCTGTAAGTCCTGCAGGACCTGCGCCAACAACAACAGTAGGGTAATAGCTCATTAGTAAGGGCTCCGAAAAACTTTGATGCCGTAGTTTTGAAAGGTTTTAAGAAGAGATAGGAATCAGAATCAATTAATCACTAATCGTGTCCGATGGCGTAACCATCCAATAGCAAAAGCTAAGCCGCTGTACAGATAATATAAGCAATGCCAAGGAACAACTCTGACTGCAAATCGCTTACCTCGTTTGCGCCAAAAGAAACGATATATGGGCAAATTAATAAGCAGCAAGGTTACTAATGCAGCCAAGCAGGCCATTGCTAGTATTGGGCTGTTGATCTGGCTGCTTAGAGTGCTCAAAATACTAGCAATAAATAGAAGGGAAAAAGCATAGGCCAAAACAACACTGATTCGACTAGAAGTCTTTAAATTCAAGTCATTAATAAGACCACTTTTCTGAAGAATCAGCTCAGTCCAAGGCAGTGCCCGGTAGAAGAAATCAGCCTTAAGCATCGATTTAGCTTGCCAGCATTTAAGATGCTTAACCTGTATTTGCCTATCTAGACGAATGCGATATCCACGAGACTTCAAGCGATACCCCAATTCGATGTCTTCAATTGAAGGGTGGCGGTAGCGCTCATCAAATCCGCCGACAGCCATAAAAACGTCTCTGCGGATAGCCCCGCAGGCCCCCCAAAATGTGGAGGCATCAGCGCAAGCCGTTTGATGGGTGTAGTGATGCAGTAAATTTCGATACTGCGAAAGAAAATTGCTTGCACCAGGCGCATCATCGTAGGAACCAATCAGAGCCGCCAAATCTCGATCTCGCTCAAACACATTTGCAACCTGCTTGACGGCCTCTGGCGAAATACAAACATCAGCATCTAAAAAAAAGAGGATGTCACCTTGAGCAACCCGTGCGCCTTGATTACGCGCGCGAGCTGGTCCCCCAGACTGCGGAAGCCGAATAACTTGTGCGCCCCATCGTTCAGCCGCAAGCCAGGAGCTGTCTGTATCACCATCCGCAACAACAATAAGCTCATCGAATGTAGAACGAACCTGATTTAAACCAGCAAGACAGGTACGAAAGCTCTCGCCACCATTATGAACAGGAACGACAATAGATACAGATAGTGTCAAAGTTCAAAAACCCCCTTTTTAAGACAGACTTAAAATAAAACATTGAATCTGTCTTGACGAATTTAAACCATGGAAAATGCAAGTACTGATCGCGAAAAATACTCTTGAAATTTGCCAGAAAAAGCCATCAATTTACTAACGCATTCTTCTGAGTTTATTTTTAATTTTGGCATGACGCAGAAAACAGCGTAGGCCTGAAATTATCCCTTGTTATTCTAAAGTTATGGTAACATTAATTTCGATCTTTATTTAGTAGTTGAATTTACCATTTAAATGAAGTTTCCGTGAAGTTGCCTGATTGTGATTCGAAAATTGATTTGTGCTGTTTCCAGTGGATTTCTGATGGCAATATTTACGCGGCTACTTTCCCTGTGCATGGAGTAGGTGATGTCATTGAGACGGTAGTTTCGGCGACAGGGTAACGCTATTTTAGAGGGCGTTACTTTGATGTGTCCATTGTGAGTAGCTCATGTCTTATAAGATTAAGGGTTGCTCAGGTTTAATGATTTTTCCTTGATTTAGGACTGTTGGTTTTAGAGGTAAACCAAGGTTCACTAAAGCTTCGCAAAATCGATTCTTAAAGTGATTGTCATTCTCTAAATACCATTGCCTAGCCTGCTCTCCAAGTAACTGCTTTTGGCCACTAGCTAAAGTGATGACTTGATTTATGCATCGCTCTAGTGCAATCAAATCTACGTAATATCGCTTGCTCAGACACTGAAATTTAGCACCGTAGTAATCGACCAGGATCCCCCGTTCTGGGGTCACGAGTTCATTCATAGGTGGAGCATTGGTGGTAATTACCAGTGCCTTACAACTCATCGCTTCGGCAATGTAATGACCGAAACCCTCTGTTTCCGAAGGGCATAGGTGTATGCCAAAGGTATTTTGATAATGCTTTAATTGCTGGTCATCAATGTAGCCAATGTGGTATCGGATATTTTTCGCAGCTAATGAGCCTAGCTTTTGACGATTTTGCACAATCGTTAATAAAGGCCATTCAGGATGCTGCAACCAAAGTTTGACGATCGCTTCAGTTCCTTTGCATGGACTATTGCCTGCCAAGTGGAAGAAACTGTTATAGTCTTTTCTCAGGCAAGGCTCAAATCTATCTTCACTGGTAAATCCAACGAAATTAGTACGGCATTTTAAAAAAGAAAAGATACGCTGGGAAAATCGAGTTTTTGTTAATAATCCATCAAGCCCAATCAAATAGGGCAACCAACGATAGCGAAACCATTCCTGATTGGGAATCAAATAGTTGCGTTTAGCCCTTGGAAAATAGTTCGGATCGATATCTTCGATAAATAAATTGATATCGTACTCAGCTTTTTGAAGCTCAACAGATTGTCTAAGCGTCGCAAGGCGATATAGGTTCTCAAGATAAATTTTCAGGTTGCCATCATATTTAGGACTTGAGATTGAAACGGTATGTCCCGACTGGGAAGCCAATTCGCTAACAATTTGAGTGCACTTCGCCAAACCAAAATTAGATTCTCGGCAAACAATATTGACTTTTGCCATGACTCGTGGGGATATAGTTGCGTCCATGGTTTGGAAGCCATGGACAGTGAATTTCTAAACAAAAAGGCAAAAGCTACGGGTTAAGAAAGCGATAATGAGGCCCATTTAACGGGCCTCATTATCAAGCTGCTGGCGAATCAACTAGGCAAAGATAGAGGTATCAAGTCCGATAACGCCCTGCACCTTGCCAAGCAACGCATCACCTTGGTTGGATACGAGGGTATCTCCATTAAGCTCGGACAACTTGACTTCACTCGGCGTTAGGCTACCTAGGCTGATTGCATCGATACCCACCTCAAAATCGGTGATTGTATCGACCCCTTCACCAGCAAAGACAAATTCATCAGCTCCACCGTTGCCGGTGTAGGTGTCATCGCCTAACCCACCGTCCAAGACGTTGGCATTAGCGTCTCCAACGAGGTCATCGTCTCCATCAGTGCTAGTGAGGCCAGACCCACCGCTTGTCGATAGTTCAACCCACTCTTCTGGCAGCAGATTAGCGATGATTTCAAAGCTACCGTTACCGTCTGGTGTGAGCACGTAAGCAATTCCCTGAGGATCAGGATAGATGCCGGTTCCAGCTTCAAAGAGATCATCGTGGCCAACGATGATCGTGTTGGTGCCGTCTTCGGGTACCTCAGTTAAGAAAGGCGTCACATTTGCCCGCATCTCTTCAATCTGTTCGTCGGTATAGTCCTCAAACGGCAGGAAGTTTAGGGCGGAGTCTTTCTGGTATTCACCAAAGGCAATTGCAGCTGTTTCAACGGCGCGGCCATAGTCGCTGGTAATCACATCGCCAAACGGAATTTCCGATAGGGCAAATCCTTCGCCAATGGCCAGAGACTGCTGCACCCCAAACTCACTGACGACCCGCTGCGTCGAGAAATTATTGACGTCAGCCGTCACCTGATCGGCAAAGTCTTTCTCTGTTTGAGCATGTCTGAAGTAAATGACGTGACCGCCATCTTGCAGTTCTTCTAAGAGAGCTGCCCCCTCTAAAAGGTCTACGAAGTCAGCGTTGGCTTGCTCACCAGGGTTGAGTTCACCTTCATATACCGGCGGTGGCGTAACAAGGTCAAAGCTATCGCCAGGGGTCCATCCTGAGCCAGTTGTGCCACCCGCCTCGATTTCGAGGGCTGGGCTCTCACCAATTGCATCGGCTCCAGAGAGTTCGACCCACTCTTCTGGCAGCAGGTTTGCCACGATTTCAAACCCACCGTTACCATCTGGGTCGAGAACATAGGCGATGCCCTGGGGGTCAGGATAAATGCCGGTTCCGGCTTCAAAGAGATCATCATGGCCAACGATGATCGTGTTGGTGCCGTCCTCGGGTGCCGCAGTCAAGAAAGGTGTCACGTTTGCCCGCATCTCTTCGATCTGTGCATCGGTGTAATCCTCGAACGGGAGGAAGTTCAGATCAGAATCTTTCTGATATTCACCAAAGGCGATCGCAGCCGTTTTAACCGAGCGACCGTAATCGCTAGTGATCACATCACCGAAAGGAATTTCTGATAAAGCAAATCCTTCGCCAATGGCCAGAGACTGTTGGATTCCGAATTCACTCAGGACTCTTTGGGTCGAGAAGTCATTGACATCCGCCGTTACCTGATCAGCAAAGTCTCTCTCCGTTTGAGCGTGTCTGAAGTAGATGACGTATCCCCCATCCTGCAGCTCAGATAAAAGATCTTCACCTTCTAACAGGTCTACAAAGTCAGCGTTGGCTTGCTCGCCAGAAGAAAGTTCACCTTCATACACTGGCGGTGGTGTGACAAGGTCGAAACTATCGCCAGGGGTCCACCCTGAACCAATTGAGCTATCTGTGTCAATCTCGTAGTTGAGAACAAAGTCGTTGAAGTCGGCATCAACCCAGTCTTCAAACAGTACATCGTCGCCTTCAGACTTGATCCGCTCGACGCCATCAGCATTAGCCTCTGTAAAGACAAAGCCTAAATCATCCAAGTCGAATGATTTGGCCTTGTCTAAATCACCCTTAATCACTAAGAAGGGCGCATAAAGGGCGCCGCCCTCAAACTCGCCGGTCACAACGGACTCGGTTAAGTTTGGCGTCCTGAGGTTAATGTCTTGCACCCGGGTATCGAGAGCCGCTTGGGCATAGCCAGCGTCGCCAGGGTTGATATCAGCCGTGCCGTCACCGTCAATATCAATCCCTCCGCTGGCATCGGCTATGGCGTAATAACCAATGGAGTTATTGAACTTGGCTTCACGATTAAGCGTGAAGGTCGTGAAGGTGGTCTGAACCGGACCGCCTATATTGCGCAAATCTAAGAACGCCCCGTTAACATCATCCCCACTGACATTGACATTGACAGTGGCTTCGTTACTGGTGCCCCCTTCATTGTCTTGAACCGTGTAGGTAAAGCTATCGAAACCCGAGAAGCCTGCATTTGGCGTGTACCCGACAGTGCCATCAGCATTCACGACAACGCTGCCGTTTTGGGGACCGGTGCCAATCGCTACGGTGGCGGGGTCAATGGTGCCATCGGTGTCGGTGTCACCAGCTACCACATTGATGGTGACGGGGACGCCTTCGTCGGTACTGGCACTGTCATTATCAGCAAATGGATCGTCGTTGACCGAGTTGACAGTGATATCAACGGTGGCTTCATTACTGGTGCCGCCCTCATTATCTTGAACGGTATAGGTAAAGCTATCGCTACCGTTGTAATCATCGTCGGGACTGTAATCGACGGTGCCATCATCGTTGACCGTTACCTCGCCGTTGCTTGGACCAGAGGTGATGTTGATGCTGGCGGGGTCGATGGTGCCATCGCTATCCGTGTCGCCATCGATGACATCAATGGTGACAGGGGTGTCTTCATCGGTAACGGCGCTGTCGTTATCGGCAACGGGCAAAACGTTATCGACTCCAGTCACATTGACATTGACAGTGGCTTCGTTACTGGTACCCCCTTCATTGTCTTGAACGGTGTAGGTAAAGCTATCGGAACCCGAGAAGCCCGCATTTGGCGTGTACCCGACAGTGCCATCAGCATTCACGACAACGTTGCCATTTTGGGGGCCGGTGCCAATCGCTACGGTGGCAGGGTCGATGGTGCCATCGCTATCCGTGTCGCCATCGATGACATCAATGGTGACAGAGGTGTCCTCATTGGTGCTGGCGCTGTCATCATCGGCAAATGGGTCGTCATTGACCGGGTCGACGGTGACATTAACCGTTGCGATTTCACCATTGACGGTATACGTGAAGCTGTCCGTGCCAAAGAAGTCCGCATCTGGGGTGTAGGTCACGGTGTTATCCGCTTCGATAACCACCGTACCGTTGGCCGCATCACCGACGGCACCCACCGTTAGAGGACTGTCAGGATCCGAGTCGTTAGCCAGAACGTCGATGTTGACGGAAGCATCCTCATCAACTGTGGCAGTATCGTCAACGGCAGTGGTTGGCGTATCAACATTGGTCACGTTGATATCGACCGTTGCAGTCACACCATTGACGGTATAAGTGAAGCTGTCAGGACCGTTGAAACCTAGTTCAGGGGTATAGGTCACGGTGTTATCCGCTTCAATAACCACCGTACCGTTGGCCGCATCACCGACGGCATCAAGGGTCAGCGGGCTATCGATATCAGAGTCATTTGTCAGGACATTGATGTTGACAGCGGTGTCTTCTGGGGTGCTTGCCGAGTCATCAACTGCTACTGCCGGGTCATCAACTGGGTCGACAGTGATATCAACGGTGGCTTCATTACTGGTGCCCCCATCATTGTCTTGAACGGTGTAGGTAAAGCTATCGCTACCGTTGTAATCATCGTCGGGACTGTAATCGACGGTGCCATCATTGTTGACCGTTACCTCACCGTTGGTTGGACCAGAGGTGATGTTGATACTGGCGGGGTCGATGGTGCCATCGCTATCCGTGTCGCCATCGACGACATCAATGGTGACAGGGGTGTCTTCATCGGTAACGGCGCTGTCATCATCAGCGACCGGGAGAACATTAGGTAGAGGCTCATCGAGAATAGTGATATCGACAGAGCTATTGTTCGGGTCAACTTCGTAAAGCAGACCGTCTATTAATTCGAAGGTGATGTTTTCGGTGCCTTCAAACACATCATCCTCAAAGACGGCAACGCTAACCGTCGCGGTCGGTTCATTAATCTGGAAGATGAGTGCCCCTGCAATTTCGTCAGTGCCGATGACAACGCCCCCTGTTGTCACCACCCCTTCAGGATCGCCTTCCTGGGGCTCCCGGGGGTTGCTGGCGTTGACATCAAACTCAGCGATCGCCCTGGGCGGCCCCTGAAGCTGCACCACGACACCCTCTGGGGGAATGTCACCATCCACATTGAAGGTGACGTTAAGTACGGTTTGCTCTGATTCGATCAGTGTCGTTGGCGTCGCGGTCACGCCCACCACTGGCCCCACATCCCCAGGAGCGCCATCGGTCACTACAAAGGTGCCTGAGTTCTGGTTGGGGTCTACCTGATAGCCTTCTCCAGCCACCAAGTTGTAAGTAAAGGTTTGGTCCGGCTCTTCCATGATGTCAGCCAGAACCGGAATGGTAATGCTGGCATTTTCTTCGGTGATGGTAAAGCTAAAGTTGGTTAAGAAGCCGTCGCCCGCCGCTGCTTCATCAGAGGCCAGGTCATCAGGATCACCATCTTCAAGGGAGAATTCATCTAAGTCACCGCCGACGACAAAACCGTTGTCTGGGTTCGTAAAGCCACGGTCAAAGAAGTAGAAGAGGTCGCCCGTATCGTTATTGAAGCGGGTTTGGGCCACCGTAAACTGCTGCAGAATGCGAGCCGCGTCCCCTTCTAGGTTGACGGTGATGCCTTCAGGAGGAATGTCACCATCGACGCTAAAGTTCATCACCAGAGCGGTGCCGTCGGTTTCGCTGATGATGGCAGGGGTGGTGCTAAAGCTGACTACCGGGTCGCCAGATATGATGCCAAGGTCACTGAGGTCATCAGCAAAAATAACCGTGGTTTCACTGGCCGCAGGGTCAATGGTGTAATCACTCACGTCCTGAATATCTAGAGCATCTTCAGGGGGAATTTGGTCAGCGGTTTTTAGGCTGAACACCGCATCCACTCTGCCATCAAAGGTGTCGGGCAAAACGGGAGAAGGCTCTTCATTATCGAAGACTGGAATGCTGAAGGAAGCTGATGTGGCCCCCTCAGTGATGGTTAAAACTAAACCACTGTTGTCAAAATCAGTCCCAAAGCTAGACAGGTCAATGTTTTGGACTGGAGGATTGGGGCCAAATAAGGACGCAAAAAAGGTTGGCAAATCTAGGCGATTAACGATTTGCTCTACCTCGCTATCAATAAAGACGCGCAAGCCACCCGCTGGGGCAGGGATATCGAGGTCAAATTGAACCGTCAGAATGTTGTCTAGTTCTTCTACCAGGGCGTTTTCATCGCCACTGTAGTCGGTGCTGGATGAAATCCCAATCTGAGGCGGAGTAGGCGAATCGCCGTTGATGGTGATATCGACCGTCGCCGTGTCTTCATTAAAGACCCCTTCACTGGTCTGATTGCCGTCAGTAACCGTGTAAGCAAAGCTATCGGAACCGGTTTCGCCATCGTTGAGGTCATCAAAGGCACCGTTGGGGTCGTAGCTGTAGCTGCCGTCGGCATTCACCGTCAGCAGTGCTCCAGAAGCCAGGGTGATCTGCTGGCCGACATCCGCTGATTCACCATTGACTGCGCTGACCTCTAGCGTCTCACCCGAATCGGGGTCACTGTCGTTGTCAAGCACGTTGTCGTTCAGCACCTGATCTTCAGCGGTGCTGCCAGTGTCGTCGGTAGCTTCAGGAGCATTCAGTTGACCGCGCGTGTCTAAAATTGTCCAGGTAAAGGAGCCGGTGCTGTCAAAGTTGTAATCACCGATCGCCCCTGCTGGAACCCCTGCATCTAGCGCAACCTGGGGATCTACCGTCCAGGTTTGAACATCGAAGCCAATGTCGTCATTAACGGTTGCACCGGGGTCTGTGGAAGGAAGATCATCGTCATCAAATATCGGGAAGGTGGCCCTTGCGGTCGTCTCGCCTGCAGCCACCTTAAGAACAATGCCTTCATTGTTAGGAAAACCAATGACAGGCGTTAGATTCTCAAGAACAGTCTGGAGAGAAAAAACTTCAAAATCAGCTAACCCCCTAAAGGCAGTGGTGCCTAGGCTGACGTTAAGGCCACCGGCTGGAGCCGGTTGATCTAGGCTAAATTCAATGTTGGCTAGGGTTCCCTCGTCTTCGACGATGAGAGTGGGGCTACCGACGATGCTGACAGTGGGCACAGGCGTCGGCACCTCGCTGGGATCGTCATAGATGGTAACGGTGGGGCTACCAACGGTGTTGATCGTTGTATCTGGCGAAACTGCGGCAAGACTCCAGGTGACAGGTTGGGGGCTGTCGTCAATGAAGTCGTTAAAAATCGGCAGAGAAATACTCGCTTTACCAGGGTTAGCTGGATTTTCGACAATGTAAATTTCAAGGTCAGAAAAGTCTTGCCCCTGAGAAACGTCTTTAATGCCAGGAAAGGGAACGTTGAAAAACTCAGAGGATAGCCCTTCGCTGCTAATAGAGAACAGGTTCCACTGGTTAATGGCCTGGGGAACGTCCGAGGTCAGCAGAACCACGAGACCATCAGAGGGAATATCGCCCTCAATATCAAACTCGAAGCTAAACGGCGTATTCTCGCTCTCAATCACCGTGTCGGTGCTGAGGCTGAAATTAACGGTGGCGGCAAAATGACCAGAGTAAGTAACCTGCAACTGCGGTGAAAATGCTAGCGGAGCCTGTACATCACCCACATGCGCATCCAGATGCCAGCGGGTTTGACCCTCGACACGACCGACCTTTTCGGTGGCGGCGGCTAGATTAGCCCCAGTGAGCTGCTGCAGTTGCTGCAAAAAGAGTTGCCCCAGCGCCCCTTGAGCCACCTGACAACCGTAGAGCAAGAGATCCTGGCCCTGAAGCGCAGCGGCCCAGGTCTCTAGCTGGCTGGCGTAGTGATTGAGGGTTTCAACGCCCAAGCGAGTGTTACCCAACTGCACATAGCCTGGCCCCCCGTGGGAAACAATATGCAGACTGGAGACAGAACCATGGATCTGCAGCGCCTGGGTGATTTGCTCGATCCCATCTCGGCTGGGGTCTAAAACCAGCGCCTTCGCATGGGACAAATCTGCCAACAGCAGAGACAGGTCGTCAACGCTGCTATCTAGGACAACCAAGGTCTGACGGGAAGCGACCTGAGTTGAGGAGGGTGCAGTTAAAAGCATTGTTCAGAAGGGATCCTTAACTCTAAATTGAGGACTTAAATTTCTGGGCGGATTGGTGCCCAAGTGACGCTCAGGTGGACATGGGGCAAGCGCCCCCAGGGACATCAATCACGAAGAATTAACAGAGACGGTAACCATCGGCAAAAATTTAGGCAGGGCAGTACAGCAGCAGTACTCAGACAATCTGCGAACCACAGTTGCCCCTGCCACAAACAAAACGGTTTCAGCTATCGAAGAAAAATGCTTCGCAACAGCGCTTAGACAAACACCCCGCAAAAGTTCAAAACCAGCAAGCTAAGCAGCTAAATCACCTCACTTGCCTGAAGTGAAGTACGCAATGTCCCGAGATTTGCCTGGACACGATCACAGTTGATTGAGCCGTACTTTAATCACTAGGCGTTGAACCAACCCTTATTAATTTTCAAGTTCAACAAGAAGGCGTTTAAAAGCCTTTGTTGACTTTTAAACTCAATAAGAATACGAAAAATACTATCAAAGCTGCTAGGCATTGAAAAGCAATGTTTTATGAAGAGTCTATGAAGCGCTGCGTATAAGCACGGGGTATTCACGGTTTCTAAACCACAGTTTTAGTAGTGTTTTTAACCAATTAATGTCTATTAGACCGACGTAAATCCACTGCTGCTAAAGACCTTGGTGATTCCCGAAGGTTGCCCTCAGTATTTTCTGATGGCGAAAAATTAATCAGTCATTTTTTATTTTTGCAGCGTATTGATATCAATTCCTAATAGAGCCGGTATTGTGCCTTGGAAGCGGAAACTGACTGCTGCGCTGAATGCTTCTAGCCGCTTAGGGCGTGTGGGCAATCAACGGCGAAACCCTCATTGGGTAGGCATGAGCACGCCCGTTCTGAAAAGTTAAACTAGGGGCTGTAACCGCCTTGCGGCAAGGAATCTAGCTTTAATTGTCCACAGCCGCCTAGGAATGCGATTCGCTGTGATCGGGCAGTGCTGTTTCAACGCTACGCAGGGGTTGAAAGCTATAGCCCAATAGACCCACCAAAGTCATGAGGGTGGCCATTAGGCTGTAAAGCAGGGCAATACCCGCCCCAGGTCCAGTTCCCAGCCAAGGACCCAGTAAAGGGGCTAGCCTGCCCTCTGGTGCCATTGCAGGTTCAAATACCCGATCGGCCAAGGGCCCTGCTAGTAATGGGGCGATCGCGCCAATCACAAGCCCCACCATTTGATCGGCGGCCAACACTCGCCCCTGCAGAGCTGGGGGGACCTTGGCATACCAGATGGCGTTACTGGCGCTGTAGTAAAGCGGCGTTAGCAGTGTGGCGGTAAAGTGGGCTGGAGCCCACACCCAGGGAGCCTGCCCCCAGCCCAGCAACAGCTTGAAAAAACCCGTGCCCGCAAACCCCAGCAACATACCGTGAATGCGGCGCTTAAAGCCGCCGTGCCAGCTCAGCAGCAACGCCCCCACCACGCCACCAACCCCAGCTGCAGTGGTCACCAAGCCCAGGACTTGGGCGTCGCCGCCCGATCTCGCCAAAATCATTGGGCTATAAAGGGCTCTGCCCATATCGCTGGGTAAGGCAAACAGAGAAAAGGCAATGACCATTGCCGTTAGCCCTGGCCGCTGCAAAATATAGCGAAATCCAAAGGTGAGATTGCCCCGGCTAAATGCGGTCTGGGAGCTTTGCCTCAGGGGAGAGGGAATGGGGGTGGCCAGCAGCGTGCCCATGGCCACCCAAAAAGTAATCAGGTCAATGCCGATAATGCCCGACAGCCCGATTAATGGGTAAAGACTACCGGCCAGCAACGGCGAAAAAATTGCGCCGCTGTAGTTGACCGCTGAGACCATACTCTCGGCGCGAGTATAGTCACGCTTGGGAACCAGCAGCGCAATTGAAGTGGAATAGGCTAAATTCTGAATCTGGCCAAAGCAGCCGTACAGGGCAACGGCGCTGTACAAGTGCCAGATTTGCAGGCGATCGCTCCCATACAGAAATCCAATGGCCAGGGTGCAGGCCATCGCCACCCCATCTCCCAAAACCATCAAATGCTTGCGGGGAAAGCGATCGACAACGATGCCCGCCAGGGGCGTAATCGCAATGCGCGGCAGTTGAGAAAAAAACGCCACCAAGGTCAGGCTAGTGGCCGTACCGGTGATATCCCAAGCCCAAAGCATCAGGGCAAACACCGTCATATAGCTACCGATGGTGGAAGCTAACTGCCCGACCCAGAGTCGAATAAAGCGGTCCACGGCTTAAAAGGTCCAGGAAAGACTGCCCGTAACGGTCAAGGGCTGCCCTGGAATCACGCGAACCTGATTCCGCGCCCCCTCGAAATAGCGCACGTCAAACAGGTTTTGCACATTGAGCTGGGCTCTAAAGTCACCCCTTTGATAGAACAGGGCTGCATCGGTGCGGGTATAGCCAGGTATCTCGAAAGGGCTGATTGTCCGAATGGTGGGATTGCTTAAGCTGCCGTTGCGATCGCCCACAAAATAAACCCCCAGCCCCAGCCCCAGCCCCTCTAGAGCCCCACTTTGGAACTGATAGCTGGTCCATAGGCTAGCGGCATGGTCAGGGGCATTCACAAGGCGCACCCCCGTTTCAAACACTTCGTCTTGGGTGACGCGGGCATCGGTATAGGCATAGCTGGCAATAATGTCCCAGCCGGGCAAAATTTCGCCTACCAGGTCAAATTCAATGCCGCGACTGTTTTGCTCCCCCACCTGAATCTGGTAACCATTATTGGCCGGATCCTGCTCTAACACATTGCTGCGGGTCAAATCGTAGTAGGCCAAAGTAGCCAGAAGGCGATTGTCCAGTAGGCTGGCCTTAATCCCCACCTCAAATTGGCGACCAAACTCGGGCAAGAGCACGTCTCCACTGATGTTCTGACCAATGGTGGGCTGAAAAGATTCGGCATAGCTGGCATAAAGGGACAGGTCGTCACCGGGCCTAAACACCAGGCCCGCCCTAGGGCTAAACACCGTGTCGTAAGTCTCAATCGGATCAGGGTTGGCGATACTAGCCCGGTCTTGAAAGAACTGCTCCGCCATATCGAAGCGGCCCCCTAACACCAGCAAAATGCTATCCGACAGGTTAATTTGGGTTTGACCATAAAGACCCAGAGTCTGGGTTCGGGTAAAGCTATCGAGGGAAGGATTTGCTGCTCCAAAGATAAAAAAGCTCTGGGGGTTGTAGTTGCGTTGAAAAACGTCAAACGGAGCGGCACCAAAGGGAACCTGGAGGGTGAGTATATCCTCCTCGATTTCATAGGACCATTCTGCCCCCAGCAGCAGGGTTTGCTCTAGGCCAAAAAGGTCAAAATTGCCGATAAAGTTGGCATTGGCGGTGTAGCCTTCGCGACGGCTAGGGTTCTCTAAATAAACCCGCCGCAGCAAATTAAAGTTGAACGGTACGACAGTAACGTAATCAACTCCAGCCGTAAGATTAGAGACAAAGGTTTTTTGAAAAGAGTAGAGAAACTGATTTTCAAACTGCCAGTTGTCGCTAAAGCGGTGGCTGAACTGATAGCCGACCCGATTTAAAATCGTCTCGTCTTCACTAATGCTGGGTTCGCCAACGTTGGTACGTAGATCAAGGGTCCCGGCAGTAGCTAAGCTCTCTGGGGCGATGGGAATGCCTAACGCCAGGATTTGATCGACATAGCTATTGTTCTCTAGGCCGATGGCGGGCACGGCCGGTAGCCCTGGGCCAGAGCCGCGAATGCGGGTTCGAGAATGCTCAAAATCGACCACTAGGCTGGTGCGTTCCGTATTGATGAACTGCAGCGTCGGTGCAATGAAAAAGAAGTCTGTTTCAGCAAAGTCTTGAAAGCTGCCGCCCTCTTCGTAGACCAGGTTGAGCCGATAGGCCAAGGCATTAGTGTCGTCCATCGGTCCCGTAAAGTCGGCCTGGGTGCGAATCAAGGCATCACTGCCAAAGGTGAACTCTACTTCATAGCGGGGCTCATAGAGGGGGCGCTCGGTGACCAGGTTGATCACGCCTCCTAAGTCTCCAGAGCCGAACAATACGGAGGAGGGGCCTTTTAAGATCTCTACCCGTTCGATGTTGTTAATGGTGGCCCCAAATCGGAGGGTGTCGTCCCGCAGGCCATTGCGCAGAATGCTGGTGGATTCAAAGCCGCGAATAATTGGAAAGCTACCGCGGCCTCCAGAGCCTAAACGACCGGTTGGGACCCCGCTGACGTTGCGGAGGGCGGTGCCTACACTGACACCCCCTTGATCTTCGACCCCCTCATGAGAAACCGTTTGGATGCTTTGAGGTGTATCGAGTAAATCTGCCCCGGTGCGGGTTCCGGTTTGCAATGGCGCGTAGCGGGGCGGGGGCTTAGCGACCACGATCAGCTGTAGATTGGCGGGGGGGGACTCAATCGGCTCGGGTCCTTCTGCCAGCGTATCCGCCGGAAAGACATCCAGGGCGAGACCATTATCAGCGGCAGATTGGAAAACCTCAGGCAAGTCGGTGGTACCCATCAGGGTTAACCGGACCGTGGTGTCGTCGAACTGTTCGACGGTGATTTCGGTGACTGGCCCGCTACTGTAGCGGCGCTGAAAGGGCAGCACCGTCGGCAATGCCAACTGAGCAGCAGGAATATCAATCACCAGAGCATCGGGCGTTCGAGTTTGAAACACCTCTAGCCGGTCTGCATCAGCAGTCTCCAGCAAAAGCTGGAGACTATCGCCAATGGGAACGACGATAACGTCAGTGATCTTAATAAGCTGTCCATAGCTGGGGGGGGCAACCAGTAAAGGAAGGCTGCCCGCGATCGCCCAGCCAACCATTCGACCTAGAGCATTCATGCAGTTCTGATTCAGAAGTAACTGGCAGTGCACCACCGAGGCATCTTAGGTTTATTGAGAATAAAAATCAATAGAACCGGTGAGCCTAGAGAAATCGGTTAGGCGGTGCATTCATTCATTCCGCTGCAGGAGCAGTCGGAACAGTCGGAACAGGCTGGGCCGCGATGCCGGGCACAGCTTGGGGGGTAGAGGGTTTGGGGGGGACCCGCGTAGGCTGGGGGGGGCGGGCCACATCTGGTTCTGAGGCGTCTGACTCTGGGTTGGTAACCGCAGTTGGTGTAACGGCTGGCTCAGGAGCAGGCGCGCTAGTTGCGATATCAACTGGAGCCGAGGTTGCCACCGCAGGTTCTGAATCACCCTGAGCGACCGCATCACCCTGAACGACCGAATCACCCTGAGCGACCGCAGGCGGCGCAGCGCTTTGTTGCACCGGTAACTCGACAGATTCCCGCGTTCCTGTGGACTGAACGGTCTCATACTGTTCAGACCCTTCGATTACAAAGGCAATATTGACCAAAATTCGACCCCCAATGCCGTAGGGATCTTGAAAACGCCAGTTTTCTTGGGCTTCTTGTAGAGCCGCCTCATCTAGGGCTGAATTGCCGCTGGAGGAGGCAATGGCGGCACTAATCACATTGCCGCTGCCGTCAAAAACAGCGCTAATTACGGGTAACCCCTCCCGAGATCGTCGACTTTGAGATTCAGGGTAATCTGGCAGGGTGCAGGGGTCGCAGGAAACGACGCGGGCACCGCGCTGGTCGGCCTCCTGGCGACGGGCAATGGTGGGTACTGTTTGACGAGGAATCGTGCTGACATTCGGTGGACGCAGCGGCCCCTGGAAATCACTGGGACTGCCATCGCCAGAGACAGTGCCCACTGTGGTGCTATCGCCAGCGGCCCCCGCACCGTCTGGCACGCCGCGATCGCTAGCAATCGCAGCCTGGGTGGGCACCGTATCGACCGTGTTTGTCGTCGGTTGGGGAACCACGGACTCATCTGTTGGTAATGGTGGCGCAGAGTCCTGATCGGCAGCAGCAGCGGGTTCGTTGTCGACTGCTGTTTCCTCAGGGGGGGGCGGGCTCACCTCCGGTTCGGGGGGCACATCTTCTTCCACAACAATGATTGCGGTTGGATTTTGGGAAAGCGCTGAAGGGGCAACACTGCGGATTAGGCTGCTCATAAACTGCACAATCAGCGGCACAGATGAGATATGTAGGCCAATTGCTGCCACCACTGCGCCGATTAGAATCCGCCGAAAGGTACGCCGTTCCCGCTGGCGCTGGTCAGCGCAGGACTTAGAAAGGCCCATAGAAACTCGCTCTAGCTTTATTGAAAATCATTCTTGAACCCCTGATGCGAATTTATCTTAAATAAAACGACTCATCAAGGTGATTTAACACTCAAGCTTAGTGCGGCAGCAACCACGTCTCGCTGGTGCGGGACTGCTGTAGGTTCAGGCTCTGCCTCAAACGCCTTCTGAACTCCGTGCGTCAAAGTAGAGCCCATAAAACCCAACTGGAGGTCTTGCTGGACAGAGGTCATAGTCCCTACCAGAATCACAGGGTCGAGCGTGATTTTGGTAGGGACTGCAAGAGTCTTGCTGGTAACGGATGACGCGGCCTAGGCCACTAGCTTCTTTTTAAATGCAGAAACTGTGGCGATCGCACCCACGGCTAGCAGGCTAATGGCAGAGGTCGGTTCAGGTACACGGGTCACCTCAATATATTCACCCGTCTGATCTAAAGGCGTCACGGGTTCACCCAGAGGCGCTTGGTAATCTGCCCCAACCTTACCCGTATCAATCAGTTGCTGAGTCGTCCGAGTTGGGAACGCAACGTCCTCATGGCTGCCAAAACCGATTGTGGGATAGGGGTCACCGTTAGCGTCAAGGGCGTCGTCTGTCCAGTTATCGACATGTAAATGGGGCGTGCCACTGGTCGGGGGCTTTGACCATAAGCTAAAGCTTAGGGGTTCAGCGCTACCGACATCGCCCTCATTAGGCCCACTTTTGTGATAGTTCAAAGAACCGATATTAAGCCCGTCGGGGTCAGTCCACGATCCCTCCTGCAGAATTTTTTGGGTCGCTGTATCAAAGTTGAAATTCGCCCAATCCGCTTCATGGTTATCTTCGTAGGTTCTTAGCAGCTTGCCATCTGGGCCAAAGAACGAGAGATCTAAAAAATCTAAATTGTCTTCTGTGACAATTCCGTCGGTGTAGCTTTGGTTCTCGTCATAGCCGAACGAGCCTACGACTTCAAATCCAGCAATTTGCCCTCTAAACCTAAAGTCAAACACAATTGCTTCGGCAGGGGCCGGAACTGAAAGACCCAGCACTAAGCCGACAAAAAGACTTCTTCTTAACAGAATCGACATCAATTTAAACTCTCCAAACGACACTTCAATGAGGGGCCTAACACTCAACTGCTTAGGGGCGCTTTAGCCGTGCGGAAGTCGGTGAAACGGTGTCAGAAGGCTATCATCCTTCACCTGCTAATGCAATAAATTCTCATTAGTTAATGTTAGAAAATCTGACGATACGCAAAGCCAGAATGTCGATCAGAGTCATGTTGAGGCAACCAAGATCCTTAGCCTGAAAAGGTTCTTGCAGCTTTCTGTTTTGATTTGAGAATTCCGGCCAAATCCTCTGCTTGCCCATATGGTCAAATCGAGGAGATGTGAAATCAATGTGAATTTATTGAGAATTATCCGCATCGTCGTCACTCAAACAGGGTTGTTGGCAGGCGTCACCGAGGCGATTTGATTCCAACCAGCAATGCCGCAGAGACCACCGCCATAATGGCGCTGCCATAAAACGGTGCCGCAGCCGATAGGGTATAGAGCCATCCAGCGATCAAGCTAGCCGGTAGCGCTGCCAGCCCCACCACCATATAAAAGGTGCCAATCTCAGCCCCGCGCCGTTGGGGATGCACCAAATCAGCCACAAACGCTTTTTGCACCCCGCGCGTCAAGGCGGAATAGAGACCGTATAGCCCAAACAGTAGCCATAGGACGGCACTTCCTTGGGCGATCGCAAATCCGAGATAGACCCCAGCAAACACTAAATACCCGGCAATGAGTAGCGGCTGTCGTCCCACCCGATCCGATAAATTGCCCAGGGCATAGCTCAGAAGCACTTCAACCAGATTGAATGTGGCATAGAGCAGCAGCAATAGCCCCCCGCCAAACCCCAGGTCCTGGGCTCGCAGCAGCAAAAAGGCATCGGATGAATTGCCCAAGCTAAAGAGCCCCACCACCAGCAGATACTGCCGATACATGGGGCTTAGCCCCCGCAGCGTAAATTTTGGGGGCAATCGCCTGGACTGCTGGTCTGATTTAGGTTCCTTTACCCCAAATAACAGCACCAGCACCCCGAGTAGGGCAGGCAAAAAGGCGATCGCAAATACGCCTCGGTAGTTATCTGCCAACCACCAGAGGGCGGCAAAGCCGATTAACGGCCCCACCACTTCACCGATGGTTTCTAAGCTGTGATGCAGACCAAAGGCTCGGCCTCTCTGCTGTGGCAAGCAGTTTTCGGCAATCAGTGCATCTCGGGGTGCCGCCCGCAAGCCTTTGCCAGCACGATCTATAAATCGAGCCCCCAACACCTGCCCCCAGCCACCCGCCAGGGCCAAAACCAGCTTAGAAATCGCTCCCAGCCCATAGCCCGCCACAGTAAAGGGTTTTCGCTGCCCCAACCCATCAGACAACCAGCCTGAATAGAGTTTGAGCAGACTGGCCGTGCTCTCTGCAAAACCTTCTATGACCCCAACCGTCCAAACCGGTGCCCCCAAAACACCCGTCAAAAAGATAGGCGTGATTGGGTAGACCATCTTGTTGGCCAAATCGGTGCACAGACTCACTAGCCCCAGAGCCTGCACAGTCCGATTCAGCCTCGTTGATGGAACGCGCGGTTGCATCATGTGCAAAAGGGAAATATGAATTTAATGAAAAGTATTCTCAGTCCTATTACAGTATCCTGTCCACCGCCTCAGACTTAACCGATGCTCATAAAGCCCACTCAAACAACGCTTTTGAGTTTATGCACCCAAGTTCGGTGCGTTCATTACAAGAAAAAACCTGTGGACACAAATTGGGAATAGGCCTTGTTGATGAGAATATTTTGCAATAAAATCTTGAGGCGAGATCATTCCTCTAAATTCACCATGACGGTCACTTCTCCACCGAGTCGATTTACGGCTTTATCCCTCGGCCTTTTGCGCTCTGAAACCGATGCTAGTTTAGGGTTTCAAGTGCTTTGGCTACTGATGCGGCTCAGCGCTGGCGGGTTGATGATTCACAATGGTCTGGACAAGTTGGCTGACGTTCAGGGCTTTGCAGACAACGTGGTGGCTTTTATTGGCCTACCCTATCCACTGTTTTTTACCTACTGTGCCGCCTATGTGGAAATTGTCAGTGCCATCTTACTGATTTTAGGGGTGTTGACCCGGTTCAATGCCCTCGCATTGTTGTTCACCATGGCGGTGGCCATTTTCTTTCACATCAAAGCTGACGGCTTGCAGATTACACCTTTGGAAACTGCGACCCTCTATGCTTCGTTTTACCTGTTTTTCCTGGTGAACGGGGCAGGCAAATTCGCGATCGATACCTGGCTGTGGCAGCAGCTCGGTGGGACATCTGATTCGTAATCCTGCCATGGCACAAGAATATGTTTCCAATGCCATCCTGCTGATGGGCGTTGTCGCAGGTCCACTGGCGTTGCTTTTAACGCTGTTGGGGTTTGCCCGACTGGCCATGCTCGATCTGCAGCGTCAATGGGTGCAAGCTCGCCTGCTGAGATCCACGCCCTGTCATCGCTGCTTGTACTTTTCGGGATGTGAGGAGCTGATGTGTGCCGTGCATCCCTATAGGGTGCTAACCCAAGCGGCTAAAGACTGCAGAGACTTCGAAGCTTCCCAGATCTCCAAAGCGCTTGATTGTTGGCCCCATAAGGCTTAGCGCACGATTCAAAACCCTGCCTAGCTCGTTGCCCATTGCACAATCATTTTTCCCATGCGCCATTCTGTTCGTAATTTGTCAACGCTAGATCGCCCTGTGGTCCACAAGTTTAAGCGGCGGGAAATCATTCCCTTAAAAAAGAACATTCTTTGGCAAATCCAAGTGGGTACGGTGCGCCTATTTACCGTCTCTGATGACGGGACGGTCATTACCTTAGGGTTTTGGACCGCAGGCGAATTAACCGGTTATCCCCTCGCCTGTATGGACGCTTGTCAGATTGAATGTCTCGCTGAGGTTGAGGCAACCCTGTTAAACACCGGGCAATGTTGGAACTTGCATCAAGTCATGCTGGATCACATTTGCCAGATGCAAACGCTAATTTGCATTCGTCATGGACAGGTTTTGCCGAGGCTCAAGGCGTTACTCCGTTGGCTCACAGATAAGTTTGGCCGTTCAACTGAACAGGGCAAGTTGATTCAACTGCGATTGACCCACCAAGACATAGCAGATGCGATCGGTTCAACGCGGGTTACCGTCACCCGTCTAATTCGAGATTTAGAGCGCGAGGGGGTGCTCAGTTACTCACCGAAGCAATATATTATCTTGCACCATGAGCTCGCTGCTTAGGTTGAAGTGGGTGGGTTGGGGGGATAGTACAGTTCGTTGTGGAGTCGCCAACTGGTGTATAGCTGCAAGTAGGTATGGGTACTGAAGCCCAGTCGTTTTGCCGTTTGAGCAACTTCTCGATAATTAAGGCCGAGGCGATCGCATAATTCTCGCTGTCGCAGTCCTGGTGATAAATCTGTTTTTGATGGAATATCCATTATTTCATTGTAGATATTGAAATTTCCAATGCAGGTTAAAGCCACGGCTTCGATGAAAATGGCCTGCCGGTTAAGCACCAGCAAGCCAACATTAATGAAGGGATTCCGGAAAGACCTATCTTTTATTGAGTCGCCGGGTTAAACACAAAGTTGGGACTAGTCGCCGCTGGATTCGCCTTGAGACCGGCTCCAGTCATGACCCGGTAGGCATGCCAGAGATGTCCAACTAATGCCAAGCTTCCCACTAACAGCTGACCATTTACCAATGCCAGTCGGTTTGCACCAAACAGTTCGGTTGGGTAGGCCAGGGTATTGTGGCTAACGTAGGCACAGGACAAAAATGCCATGAAAGCCACGCCCCCCAAGCTATAGGACAGCAATGCTTCCCCCTCAACGCGGATGATGCGCTTAAACACAGGCAACATTGGGGTGAGAATGTGCCAAATCCAGCCACCAATCAGCAGAATCGCAATCCACAGATGACCACCAACGATATCTTCAAGGCTGTTGGCGGCGGCTAAACCGAAACCACTGAAGCCATCAGGGGTTTGACCGGCCAAATAGCCAAAAATCCGAATTGGGTCAATGGTGGGAGCGTCCACCAGACGAACCGTGTGCAGTTGACTGTCATAGAGCCCCCCCCAACGGGTGGCCTTGAGATAGAGTCCTAGGGCACCGGTTCCCAGAAACAGAAGATGATGACCCAAAATTAAGGTGAGCTGGCGATCGTCATCCCAGGCATAGCCAAACTTACGGGCGGTGGTATCTGCCTCTAACTTCGCTGGGCCACGCAAAACGTGGAAGAGGCCGCCAGCAGCTAAAACGACAGACGAGACAAGGTGCAGAACCCCAACCACGAAGAAGGGATAGGTATCGACAACAACGCCACCGTCGCCAATGCCCCAACCGAGCACGGCCAGGTGGGGGAGTAGGGTCAAACCCTGCTCCCCTAGGGGAATACCAACTTGTACTTTACTCACCTCGAGCAAGGTGAAGGAACCGGCCCACAGCAGGATCAACGCTGCGTGGGCAAGATGTGCGCCCAATAGTAGCCCTGAAAAACTAACCAGCCTGGCATTCCCAACCAACCATGCGTTCTTGGGATTACCGGCGACAAAGGTCTTATTGAGTGAAACGGTCAAATCCTTAATCCTCCTTGTCAGCTTTGATTAAGCATGCAATTGAGAATGAATACCATCTTCACCAAGCCCCTGCTCCGCGCAAGTTGAAGGGAGCCGGATTTCAGTTTCAGAAATTCAAGTGCTCACAAGTAAGCAGTCTTATTTAACAACCCAAGCCTCTAGACATGAGTTCAACCCTTAGTTTTTGTTGATTTTCATTCTCAATAGAAATCATTGTCTAGATGATCCTTTTTCGCAACTCACAGCCAAATAACTTCATGTGTTGAACCCAGTGCCAGCCCTAATGCATGGCGTCTGGGCTGAATCTTCCAGTCAAGACAACGACCGTCGAATCCTTGCCTGAGCAATTGCATTGAGTGATTAGAAAAACTAAGCGCCTAAAAGTAATCGAGATCCTTTCTTGATAATAAAAAATGTTACCCAGGCTTTTTGGCTCAAAATTACCCACGCAGAAGCCCCTCCCAGAAAGGAATACAAAGGAATACGTCAATTTTTTCCGCTAGCCAACGAGCCAATTTCGATGCAGCTCCTTATTGACATTCAATATCATCTAGGTCAATCTTGATGACATTGAAATACAGCGCTGCTGTTCACGAACGGTATAGGGTCTGCTGCCGCAGAGTCATTCGGAACGTGTCAATCAGTATCGCGATTAGATATCGATAAGTGAGGCAAGACTATGGCAGGTTCGACCGGGGAGCGTCCCTTAGGGGATATCGTGACCGACCCACAATTTTGGCTGTTGCACATCGTGAATTTTCCGGCTGTGTTCATATCCGGGTGGCTGTTTGTAAGCACCGGCCTGGCCTACGACGCTTTCGGTACTCCTCACTCCGATGAGTACTACGCGCCTGGCCAGATTCGTTTGCCCATCGTGACTGAGCGCATGGAGGCAAAACAGAACATTGAACGGTTTTTGCAACAGCCCGCCCAGACTGCGCCAGCACTTAAATAGCTTGGAGGCTTTAATTCAGTGACCACTAATTTGACGAATGCACCCAACCGTCCGGAATATCCGATATACACCGTTCGCTGGCTATCTATCCATGCCTTAGGCGTGCCTACAGTTTGGTTTTTAGGGGCGATCGCATCGATGCAGTTTCTGAGCCGGGAAAAACAACTGCCGATTCAGATTGAGTTGTTTGGTATTGACTCCAGGTTGTCGCTCGTATTGCTGCCGCTAATTATCTCTGTAATTTGGAATGCGGTTAATTTCGGTAAGCCAACGGTTCAAGAGCTCCGAAAGTTTTTGGGAATTTAGGCCTAGACCAAAATTGTGGCTTCCATAGAGAACCGAGTCTAGGTATTTTGCTTTTTTATATTTGAATGTTGAGCTAGAGCTCAACATCAGGTTCTGGCTGTGTTGTGTAAGGAGAAATCATGAATTCTGGTTTAGCTAAAAAGTTGCGTGAGGGTACTAAGAAGGCCCACACAATGGCTGAGAATGTCGACTTTGTGAAATCTTTTCTTAAGGGCGTAATTGCCCCAGAGTCCTATCGGAAGTTAGTGGCGGGCCTTTATTTTGTCTATGCAGAAATGGAAGACCAGATGCATAGGCACCAGGAACATCCCGTCGTCGGCCCGATTTATCTACCATTGTTGAATCGACGCAATAGCTTAGAAAAGGATCTGAGGTTTTATTACGGTGAAAATTGGTCTGATCAAATCCAGATCTCGCCAGCAACACAAGCCTATGTAGATCGCATCCGAGAGGTCTCAGAATCTGAGCCAGAGCTCCTCATTTCCCATGCTTATACACGCTACATGGGAGATTTGTCTGGAGGACAAATTCTCAAAGGCATTGCCCAGCGAGCCATGCAGCTTGCCGATGGGTGTGGTACGGCCTTTTATGAGTTTGATGATATTGCAGATGGGAAAGCCTTTAAGGCCATGTATCGGCAAAAATTAGACGAGTTACCTCTAGATGCTGCTGCTATTGATGGCATTGTAAAAGAAGCGAATGCAGCTTTTGAGATGAATATGAAGCTGTTCCAAGAGCTAGAGGGAAATGCATTAAAGTCCATTGGCCAGCTGCTTCTAAATACATTAACCCGTCGCCGTGCTCAGACCAGCCCAACCTTAGTGGCCACTGACTCATAGATAGATTGGCCCATTAAGTCTAATCCAGAGGGAAAACACCAAATTAATTCCTGTGTAGTTAGGGAATTAATGTTGAATGGCTCAATTCTGAGTCGTCCCCTTTGGCAATGTTCCAGCTTGAGTCGAGTTGAATTAGAGATTTAAACAGCAATGTTTAACCACAGAATCATGATTACGGCTGCCATCTCTTTGGTGCTGTGGCTAATGCTAGGCATGATGCCAGCGATGGCAGAAACTTATTCCTTTAAGACCCAAGGAATTCCGAAACGGGATGGACTTTTAATCGGAAAGTTGGTTTACAAAGAGACCGCTTTGCAAGATGCAGTTAAAAGAACTGAAAAAAATGGAGGCGTGACTGCTCCCGTTCCCATCAGTGAAATCGAAGGGGCTGAATTTTCGATGAAGTATATTTCACCCTATTCTGGGGCGGAACATTCAGAATCAACTCTATGTGGCAAGGCAGTTTACGACATTAATGGGTTTGAAGAGACTCCTTTGTCTGGTGGCAATATTCCTATGCTAGTTGTGTCAAATAATGGTTTGCCGGAATCACTTGACTTTAGCTCCTGTGTTGGCGAGGCTGGCAATGCTAATTTATCAATTTCAGAACGTGATTCTAGGGTGGTATTCAGCACACTCGATTCACTATTTGGAAAGCTGACAGTATTTGATAAAGATGTGATGGGAAATGAGCTTTATCGAAAGATTCAACCGATCAAGTTTACCTTGACTTTAAAGCCTTAAAGGGCTTAGTTTCGCACTTCAGTTGTGCAGCAATGTCATTGAGGCAATTCTCATGAAATCCACTATCAAAATATGGATAATGGCGATTGTCATTGGGCTTTATTTCGGCATGAGCCCATGGGCTCATGCCGCTAGCGCGACGAGTTGGCATATTGGTCAATCAGGTCTGTTACCAAAGCCCTCGCTCTTTCAGCTGTCAGACTCAGAGTTAGCCTCAGCGAAGGCTGTATTTATGGCTCATGTGTCAGTCACGCCAAAGAATGAATCGAGTAATACCTTGAATAAGGTTAGCTTGCTGAAGATTGAAGATATTTATCATGCAGTTATCTCTAACCCTTTTGATGTGATCGCTTGGAATAATTTAGGGCATCGTTTATTTGACTTAGACCACTATGAAGAAGCCCTTGCCGCCTACGACCATGCTTTGTTAATCGATCCAGATTATTCTCTGATTTTGGCAAATCGGTGTGGTGTCTTGAGTAAATTAGGCGAGTATGGTCAAGCACTAGAATCTTGCGATCTTGCGATTAAAAAAGATCAGAAATGGGGTAGCCAAGGTGCGGCAATTGCTTGGGATAATCAAGGTGATGCTTTGTTTAACTTAGAGCGCTATCAAGAATCCCTAGAGTCTTTCGAAATCGCTTTATTGATTAACCCAAACTATCAGAACGCAAAGCGCAACCGAGAAATTGTTCAGTATCAGTTGGGTCAGATATCAGGTCACTTATAGGGATGATTCCATGTTTAACCTATCCAATCTCATTGACTTACGGCTATTACTGGTTCTTTCTCCAATTACCACCGCGATCGCTTGGGCAATGCTGATGCATGATGAACCTAGCCTAAATGAATCGTGGAAAGACCTTTGGTGATTTGGTAGAGCGCTAGTAGTAATGATGGGTTTGCTAGGTTGCGAGTGAGAGCCTTAACTTGCAGCAATGCCCCCTTGCCCAGCTTGCACCTCACAGCACACCGTCAAAAACGGTCGTATCCATACCGTCAAGCGGCGACACAATTCTGACTCAACGACAACAACTTGGCTCTGACGACAGCAACATGTCGCCACTGATGAATACACTGTACATTTGTACGGGCCTGACGGGATTCGAACCCGCAACTTCCGCCGTGACAGGGCGGTGCTCTAACCAATTGAACTACAGGCCCAGAAGTCGTTTCTTATTGTGCTGATAAGCGATCGCTTTTGTCAAATACTTTGCAGAAACCCAGGGCTATACCGAGGCCACTGCTGGTAAAACTTCAGGGTGCCAGTGGGGTTGAGCAAAGGCGCTGAGCCACTGCTTAACGTGATAAGTGGCACGACAATCGTCCTCGTTGTAGCGCAGGATAGCCTCTAGGTGAGCGCGATCGCCGGTCTCCAGCCAGTCGTTATACCAGCAGATTGACTGCGCCCCATTTGCCCCGGCATCCCGCCACTGAAACCCCATCCAGCGAGCAATGTGCTTGAGTGCATAGCTTTCGACGGGCAAGGTGACGGCCTCGGTAACGCAGTAGTGGATATCGACAAAGCGAGCCAGCAGCCGCTCTAGAACATCAGCGGGTAAGGTGTCGTATTTTTCGCTCAGCTTGCGGACGGTTTGGGCTTCGTAGGGGCAAAAGTGGTAAATCGGCGCTTCAGGATATTGCTGCACTAGGTCTAAGAATTGTTGCCAAGCCTGCTGCTCAGCGTCCAAGGTTTCGGCTAAGAGGGCATGGAAGACCTCCGTTTGGCGGCGGTGATCGACCACTAAAACCCCATGCAGATAAATTAAATTCACATCTGGGGCCGCTTCAATATCGAAGTAAAGCTCTACCGTTGCGCTGGGCAAATCGGCAGGTCTGATCGGGAACTGTTGATGATGCGTGCGGGCGATCGCTTGATCTTGGCAAGTGGCCTGGGCTTGGTGAACGAGCTTCTCGGCAACGGCATCGCCAAAGCCAGGCAGATGGGCGAGTTGGGTGGGCTGGGCAGTGGCCAGGGTTTCTACAGTGGTGAGTCCTAAGGTTTGCAAATGGGTGTAGCGGGCTGGGGTGACCCCCGGTAGCAAAGAAAGGTGGTTAACTTGTTTGGCTTGGCCATAGCAGTGGCTGTACCAATGGCAGAGATCGCAGCGGCTATGGGCAATAAACACCTCAGGGGCACTATCTTGATGTAAATCCTGTAAACAGGCTTCAAGGGTTTCAGTCATCGTCGGGAGCTGCCGGGACAGATCAACCGCGTAATAGCGACCCGCTCGCAACGCTAACCAACTGGCCTCAGGCCAATTGCCCTGTACCTGGGCTAAGACATAGGCGTGATAAGCCGCAATAATTTGGTAGTCGAGCTTGGGCTTCTTGCCCAATTTGATATCCACAGGCTCATACTGCCAATCCCCCCAAAAAGACCAACCGGGCTGTTTGACCAGCAAATCCGGTTGGGTCACTAGGTATAGGCCAGCCCTTAAGGGATTAATCAGCACCCCGCCCGAAATGGTGTTTACTCCCGCTGCCATTAACTTAAGGGTGGCTTGGCTGCCCTGCAACCAATCACCTTTCGTAAATTCAGGGTGACTCCAGGGCTGGTAGTCCGCCATGATTTGCTGGCGATGGATTGCGCTATCCTGCTTGATTTTGCGCAAGTAATCGCTGGGAGGGTCAATCTGGCCGCGATCGCCGTAGCGATCTAAATAGGCGCGGCGATGACAGCGCTGATAGTGAAACAGTGACTGATCGGTAAGCCAATTAAGGGTGGCAGGTGTTTCTGGGGTCGCTGGTCCGACCGAGGGTTGCATATGGGTCCCCCGGAACATGAAATGGTGAGACCAGGGGACGCTAGCAGTCAAGTTGTTTAAAGAGAGGCCGTATTGAGGTAAACAAGTTTAGGGGCAGAGCAATCAGTCGAGATGCCTTGAGCCCATCGCACTGCCCCCCTAAGCCCAAGGTCAAGGGGAAATCAGAGCATGGATCTAGCTGCAGAGAAATCACTATGGGATCTGAGGCAAAGGTTGGCTTTGTAGGCTGCGCTAAAACGCTATTCTAGCGCCAGCGACACCATGGGTAGCAATGCACTTATTGACAGTTATACCCTACTGTGGTCCCCTCTAGCGATTGACCCACGAGGCTTCGTTAGTCTGCCGGCCGTGACCCTCGTGTCGTCCGTTAATTTTCCGTTGACAAGACGACGCGCCTTACCTCATCACTATTGCCTAACGCTATGGCCTCTGATACAGCTTCAATGCAAGCCCTTGAACACCATCGCCAGTGCTTTCCCGCTTTAAAGAACAAGGGCTACTTCAATTATGGAGGCCAAGGACCGATGCCTGCGGCGGCGATCGCCGCCATCCATGAGACCCACCTAAAACTCCAGCAAGAAGGTCCTTTCTCGGGCCAAGTGAACCGTTGGCTGCAGCGGGAAGGGGCGCTCACCCGCACCGCCATCGCCCAGCAACTGGGGGTGACGGCTGACACCATTACCCTCACGGAAAACGTCACGGTGGGCTGCAACATTCCCCTCTGGGGACTCGATTGGCAGGCGGGCGATCGCATTCTCCTGTCAGACTGTGAGCATCAGGGCATCGTGGCCACAGCTCAGGAAATCAGCCGCCGATATGGGGTTGCCATCGATGTCTTTCCCCTACTGGCGACAGCCGGAGATCCGGTCGAGGTAATCGAGGCACACCTACAGCCCCGCACCAGACTTTTGGTGATCAGCCATATCCTCTGGAATACGGGCCAAGTACTGCCCCTCACCGAGATTGTGCAGCTTTGCCATCAGCGCCCTGAACCCGTGTGGGTCTTAGTGGACGCGGCCCAGTCCGTGGGGATGATGCCGCTGGATCTTAGGGCCACGGGCGTGGATTTTTATGCCTTTACCGGTCACAAGTGGTGCTGTGGCCCCGCTGGCTTGGGGGGCTACTACGGGCGACCAGAAATCCGCGATCGCGTTGCCCCTACCTATATTGGCTGGCGTGGCATCACCCTTGATGCCCAGGGGCAGCCCACCGGCTGGGAGCGGGATAACCGTCGCTATGAAGTCGCCACCAGTGACTTTGCCCTAATGGCGGGATTGCGCACAGCCCTCAGCCTCCATGACCAATGGGGGCCTGTTGAAGCGCGCTATGACCGGATTTGTTCCCTGAGCCGCTATCTTTGGGATGCGCTGCAACAGGTGCCTCAGATCCATTGCTTAATGGCTCGCCCTCCGGCCTCTGGGCTCATTGCGTTTCAAATTTTTCAACAACAGCAGCCTTCTCCTAGGCACCATGTCCGTTTGGTTGAAGACATGGAAGCGGCTGGTTTTTTAATTCGCACGCTGCGATATCCCAGTTGTGTGCGGGCCTGTGTCCATTACTTCACCCTCGAAGCCGAACTCGATCAGTTGGTTGCGGCGATCGCGGAGTGGGTACAAGAGCAAAGAGAGCTGTTTTAGATGCCTGACGATTGGCTCAAAAGCCTGTTCGGTCCGGTTGCCATTGCAACCTCAGGGCTGATCGGATGCGCCACGACCTCGCCACCGCCCCCCGTTGTTGAACCCGCCGCTGCGCCACCGCCGCTAATCGCAGCCACCCTGGCGGGTGATATCGATACGGTGCGATCGCACTTAGATAGCGGCACTGATCCCAATCTGGTGTATCGCACCAACACGGCGCTGACCTATGCTGCACGTGATGGCTTTACCAACATTGCCCGCCTACTGATTGATCATGGGGCTGACGTAAATTGGGTGGATGGTGAAGGGGTGACGCCTCTGATTTTGGCAGCGTTTAAAGGTCACACCGAATTAGCCGAGCTGTTACTGAGCCATGGCGCTGACACCACCGTCATTGACCAATGGAATCGCACTGCCCTCGATTACGCCCTTCGCCGTGGGGAAGATGACGCGATTGCGCAAATGCTACAACCATTGAAATAGACGAAGCGGGTCAATTCGCAGCCGCTGACTTTAGAACGGCGGCAAATTGTCAGTCAACAGCGTTCATAGAGGCTCGGGCGGGGCAACTATATCAATAGCAACTCTGGCGACTAAAAAGGCTTTTGACCGAATTCAAACCGGTTGCATTGCTCGAAGCGATGGGGACTTAGCAAGACTCCCTGTGTTTGTTTGAGTCAGTCGTGCATTCACATCAATAGCCAACGCTTTGCCAAGTTTGACTAGGGATTTGAGCCAAACCGTTGCCTGGTTTGTATCCGCACGTTGTAAATGCCCTAACCATGGATCGAGATGCTGCCAGTAATGTTCCTGGGCGCGATCAAGCGATAGCGAAATGCCGAGGCGATCGCCCAGGCGAATCAAGCGGCACAGCCAGTCCACGTCGGGTCCCAGAGTGGCCGGATTGGGCTGATGTAGAACTTGCCAGAGGGCGCGGCGAATCAAGGGTTCTAAGATATCAGGGGCGGCTGGCAGCTTAAGGTTGCAGTTAAATTGGCTGGCTTCATGGGCGATCGCTTCAAGTTCTCCCAAATAAAGACAACCCTGGTGAATAGGGGATGCTTCTGGATCGCTAGTGGCTTGCTCTAAAGACTGCAGCCCCTCTAGGGCACGGTGGCCGATCGCCACCTGAGCCGCCACCTGTAGCTCCTGGGGCACGGGAATGCCGTCGCGATGGAAGGCCCGCAGCAGGCCGTAATTGTCTCGATAGACCTGGCTGTAGAGCTGGTCAAGCCGCTGCAGGGTTTCGCGGCTGAGCAGCCCCATGATCCGGTGGCGCTCTTCGGCAAACAGATTTTGCAAGCTAAAGGTTTGATCCCCAAGCGCCTGCCCAAAGGCCTTGTTAATCGCCACGATGGTTTGGGCGGCGCTGGCCTGGGCTAAGGCCCCAAACACGGCGTCTTTAGCACGGCTGTAGGCTAACCGCTGCCGGAAGGGGGTGACGCAGCAGTGGAAATCCCAGCCCCCTAAGTGCAACACCGCAAAGCAAACGTCGGTGCGATCGCGGGTGACCTCAGAGGTGATTTGGAGCTGGCCCACCGCTAGGGTCAACGGCCCCATCCGCTGCAATTGATAGTCTTGTTGCTCAATGGTGTAAGCGTAAAGCTGCTGTTCTTGACGGTAGGCAGTAAACAACGAACTCATCGCATAGTGAGCGGCCACCTGTTCCACGCTCACCTGGGATGGGGTAACGAGTTGGTGATAAACCCCCGCTCCGTTTTGAAATTGACTGACGTTGCTGGGAGCAGTACTCAAGCGGCGAATGAACTCGGATTCCAGCTCAATCCCGGCCACCTCTCCCGCCAGCTCAATGGCCCGCGCCGCGTAGCGCAGAATTTGCGTGCCTTCAGGGCGAGAGAGTTCTTCAAAAAACCACCCGCAACTGGTGTACATCAGCAGGGCATAGCGCTGCATTTCTAAGAGTCGCAGGGCATCAATGCGATCGCCGGTACTGAGGACATAACGCTGATGGGCAGCGAAGAAGTCATTGATTACAGCGTCACTGCGGTGATGGATGACATGAACGTAGTTGTCGCGGGTTACCCAAGGTTCATTAAAGTAGCGGCTACCCACTGTTTCAAAAACCTCTGCCAACTGGTCTCGCAACCAATTGAGGGTGTCCCGTAGCGGTCGTCGCCATTTTTGATGCCATTCACCGCCACCGCCACAGCCACAGTCATCCTGCCAGCGATCAACCCCGTGGGCGCAGCTCCAGGCGGTGACCGGTTTTAAAATCACCTCCCAGGTAGGCGGCTGACAGTGGAGATAGTGGGCATAGTTGGTCACCGTCCATCCCTGTTTTGGAAAGGATTGGGTGACGGCGTAGGCCAGGGTTTTTTCGGGCCCACCCCGATGATGGCCAAAGGTTTCACCATCAGTCGCGACTGAAATCAACTGATTGGGGCGGTGATCGCCGCGTACGGCTTGGCCGATACGTCCAGCAAAGTGGTAGGAAGAACCCAGCACATCGTTAAAGCCCATGTCCCGCGAAATCGGCCCGTCATAGAAAAACAGATCAATGTAACGGCGAGAGCCATCGGCGTTGGTCCCCGATAGGTAACAGCGATAGGGCCGAGTCGGATCAATTTGACTGCCGCCCACCTCATGCCAATCAGGATCGGGGTCATGGTCTGAAACCATAGGCCGACAGCGCTGGGCTTGGGAGGGGGCCAGAATGGTGAATCTAAACCCCTCATCGGCCAACACTTCTAGGGTTGGGTAGTCAACGGCAGTCTCTGCCAGCCAAATCCCTTCGGGATCGCGACCGAATCGGGCTTTAAAGTCCGCTTTACCCCAGCGCACCTGGGTGCGTTTATCGCGATCATTCGCTAAGGGCAAAATGATGTGGTTGTAAACCTGAGCAATGCCATTGCCGTGGCCATCTAAGCGATCGCAGCTCTGGCGATCGGCCTCTAAGATGCGTTGATAGGTCTCGGGATCATGCTGCTCTAACCAGCTTATCAAGGTGGGGCCGATGTTGAAGCTGATGTAGGCAAAATTATTGACGATATCCATAACCTCGCCCTGGTCATTGAGAATGCGGGCAAAGGCATTGGGGCGATAGCACTCGTGGTGGATGCGCTCGTTCCAATCATGGAAAGGGGCTGCACCCGGCTGGCGCTCAATCGCCCCAAGATAGGGGTTCTCACGGGGAGGCTGATAAAAATGACCGTGGATACAGACTGCTACCCCCATGGTGCAGGCGAGCTCTGCCTCTGGTGCTGACGATGTTGTCATCATTGACGGTGCCGCCTCAGTCGTGAGGGTGGGATTGTTCATAAAGTAAGGGCTGAATTAAAGAGAAGTTAGCTGATGTCTACCAAGCTGTCGCAGACCAGACCCGTGCCAAAGATTGGTAGCTCGCACCCTGCGTGAACTAACCCAAGCCTGTAAAGGTGCAGGATACTTTCGGGTAGCATAGCGCGGGTTTTTAAGTGGCGTGGTGGGGATCAAGTTTGATTCACAATTGTTAAAACAGGTGCCCCCTAAAGGAAACCCATTTCCTGAAAGAAATCGCCACAAAGCGTGTCCGACACAGACTCTAATTAAGGTTTTTTTAAGACTTTAAGTCCCTCGGAAAAACAATGGTTTTACAGCCCGTCAATTCAGGCCTAGCCCTGTCAAACCCTATGGATTAAAGGGCTTTGCGGTTTTAAGCAATAAACAAACCCTGGGCTGAAAACAATGACTTCTTTCGAAAGAATCCCCCTACATTGAGGCTGATCACCCAATTCACTTGGCTCGGCACAGAAAAACCCATGCCGGAGATTGGCATGGGTTAAAGATGTTTTGAAAAAGACTTGCTTCTAATCAAAGCTTCCAGCTTAAAGGCGAAAACAATTAAGTTCAGGGAATTACACCCCTTCCACTTGATCCCGATAGTCGGCGGCGGACATGGCGTCATCTAGGTCCTCTAAATCTTCGGGCTTGATTTTGAGTAACCAACCGTCACCGTAGGGGTCATCGGCAATTTGTTCCGGTTCATCGATCAGGGCATCATTGCGCTCCAGCACTTCGCCCGTCACTGGCGATTTCAGGTCTTCGACCGCTTTAACTGACTCAATGGTGCCGAAGGTGTCGCCTTTATCAACGGTGTCGCCCACCTCGGGTAATTCTAAAAAAACAATGTCGCCTAGCTGATCGATCGCGAAGGCAGACAGCCCCACCGTGATAATCTCCTCGTCCTCATCTAGACGGGCATATTCGTGGGTATCGAGATACTGCAAATTGTCGGGATACTCAAGCGCCATACCGTCTCCTCAGCTCTGAACCTGTTGCGCTGCTTGTCAGTGTGGCACGAGACGCCTCAAATGACGCACCGAAATGTGACTAAATTCCATCAAGATTTCCGTCAAGATTGACGGCGATAAAAGGGGCGCTTCACCACCTGGGCGGGCTGGGCTTTACCGCGAATCTCAACGAAAAGGGATTGCCCGACTTTGGCCAGATTGGCCGGGACATAGGCTAAGGCCACCGGATAGCCCAAGGTGGGGGATAGGGTGCCGCTGGTGACGGTCCCGACGGGTTGCCCTTCATGTAAGACAGGGTAGTCATGGCGGGCGATCGCTCGTCCTGCCATTTGTAACCCCACCAGCTTGCGCTCAGGGCCGCTTTCTTTTTGGGTGACGAGGCGATCTCGCCCAATACAATCCGGCACCTGGTCGAGATGCACCAACCAACCCAGGCTGGCCTCTAAGGGGGTGGTGTCGTCGGTAATGTCTTGACCATAAAGGGCCATGGCCGCTTCCAACCGCAGAGTATCTCTAGCGCCCAAACCACAGGGGATCACGTTTGCATCCAGCAGTTTTTGCCAGAGTTCTTGCCCCGCTTTGGGGTCTACCATCACCTCAAAGCCGTCTTCACCGGTATAGCCGGTCCGGGCCAAAAAGGCGGGTTGCCCCAACACGGTGCCCTCCATGTGGCCAAAGCGGGCGACGGTGCTGAGATCTTCGACCGTGACGGTTTGGAGGATGGCGACGGCATTGGGACCCTGCACGGCAATGAGGGCGCGATCGCGGGATAAATCCTGAAAATCAATGATTGGGTCGAGATGGGCCAGCAGCCAGTCCTTGTCTTTGTCGGTGGTGGCGGCGTTGACGATAATGGTCACCCGCTCACTGCCATCGGCAATGCCCTGGTTGTAAATAATCAGGTCGTCGATGATGCCTCCCTGGGGGTTCAGCAGCACGGTGTATTGGGCTTGCCCCACCGGCAGTTTGCCCAGGTTAGAGGGGACGAGTTTTTGGAGCTGGGCCAAAACCCCGGACCCTTGCAGGGTGAATTTGCCCATGTGGGAGATATCAAACATCCCTACTTTTTCCCGCACCGCCTGGTGCTCTTGCTTGATGCCGCCATACTGCACCGGCATTTCCCAACCGGCGAAGTCGGTAAAGCGGGCTTTGAGATCGGCGGAAAGGGAGTACAGGGGGGTGCGTAGGGACATGGGGGGTGGATGGGTAGATGGGTGTAGGAGTGGATGGGTAGATGAGATGTTATTTCGCAACTACCTTAAATCATTGCGACAGCTCAATTTGGACTGTTGGCCGCTCATGAGCTTGGGCGCGAAATCATTACACCCCCTAGATCATTGGGACAGCTCTGCTGGGACTGTTGGTCGACCGAGGCTTTTACCCGTTTCTGAATCAAACAGATGGACCTGCTCGGGGGCGATCGCCAGCCAGAGTTCTTCACCGATATGGACGGGGCGATCGGGCTGGATGCGCACCTGCAGGGGGGTGTCTTTGAGCATCACCGTCAGGTAGGTTTCGCTACCTAGGGCCTCCACCCGCGTTACCCGCACGGGCAAGTTTTTGGGGGCGGGCAAACTCAGACTCATATGCTCGGGTCGGATGCCGAGGGTCACTTGCTGGCCATCATAGGGCTGCAGCAGCGTTTCCCAGCCACCGGGTAAGGTGAGGCGAAACTCAGGGTGGGTAACGACGAGGGGGGCTTTAATCTGCACCGGCAGAAAGTTCATGGTGGGGGAACCAATGAACTCTGCCACAAACTGATTGGCCGGGGCTTGATAGAGCTCCAGCGGGGGGGCCACCTGCTGAATTTGACCTTGCTTCATGACCGCAATGCGATCGCCCATGGTCATGGCCTCCACCTGATCATGGGTGACGTAGATGGTGGTGATATCAAGCTGCTTTTGCAGGTTTACAATCTGGGCGCGGGTTTCGTTGCGGAGCTTGGCGTCCAGGTTGGAGAGGGGCTCATCCATCAAAAAGACTTGCGGATTGCGGGCGATCGCCCGTCCCAAGGCCACCCGCTGTTTTTGTCCTCCCGAGAGCTGGCGAGGATAGCGGTCCAGCAACGGGGCAATCTGCAGCATCTTCGCCACGGCCTGGACGCGGTGATCAATCAGGCGATCGGCAGGGGACTGATAGCGGAGGCCAGCCGGTAAGGGCCGTGTGACCTTAGCTAGTAACGGTTGCCACCAGGACTGAGCGGCTAGAGCAGCTTGCAGCGCCTGATTTGCATCTAGGGCATCGGGATCTGGCTGAGTGTCAACGGGCGCTGGGGACACCGACCTGATCGGCATGCGCCTTAGCCCGAAGGCCAAATTGTCGTAAACGGTCAAGTGCGGATACAAGGCATAGCTCTGAAACACTATGGCCGTATCCCGCTGTTTTGGCGGCAGTGCATTTACCTTTTGGGTGCCGATGGTAATGGTGCCCGCAGTGGCCTCTTCCAATCCAGATAAAAGCCTTAGCAGGGTGCTTTTCCCGCAGCCGGATGGCCCGACCAGCACCATAAACTCGCCATCTGCGATCTCCAGGTTAATGCGCCGCAAAACCGTAACCCCATGGGTCGATTCGGTTTCCGAGGGGGCCGAGGCTGAGCGCGATTCGCCCTGAGGGAAGGTTTTATAGAGGTTCTCAACAGCAACTCGGGCCACAGCAAACAGGGGTTAAGGGTCTTCTGAATTATCAACCACCGTGGCTAAGGTCACCGCTTCAATTTTTTCACCTTTTTGTAAGGGACCGAGGCGATAGGTGGCGGGTCGCTCTCGTCCCTGGCGCGGAATGCTGCCGATGGGGATTTGGGCGGCGCGGTTGTCGGTGGTTGTGACGATCACGTCGCCGCCATTAGGGGCGTCGGTCATGGCCACCAACCCATCACGCTTTTGCTTGAACAAGAACGCCTGGGTGCCGAGCCCGCCTCGCATGGCCAAAGGTAGCGCCTTGATCGGGAGCCGTTGGGTGAAGCCAGCTTCAGATACCAGTAGAACACACCCCGTTTCTTCTAAAACACGCACGCACCCGACGATGCACTCTTGTTTGCGCAGGCGAATGGCCTGGGGGCCTTGGGCGGCGCGGCCCATCTGGGAGAGGTTGTCGTCGTTGATTTCAAAGCGCAGCAGCCGTCCCCCTGAGGTGGCCATCACCAGTTGGTCTTGAGCCTGGGCCAGGGTGATATAGGCAACTTGATCATCTCCTTTGAGTTTGGCCGTGGTCAGGCCCCGCCCGGTCAGGTTAGTGAAATCGTCTAGGGGCAAGCGTTTAATCCGCCCCTGACGGGTGAGCATAATCAGATCATGGGTCTGAATCGCCTCCCCGAGCACCCGCTGGTCAACAATCACCCCAGCCTCATTGGGAACGGAGTTCGGTAACAGACCGACCAACGGCACCTTAGCCTGTCGCGATCCGGCAGGAATATCACCGATGGCGATGGTGTAGGCTTTGCCGTCACGGGTGAGGGTGAGCAGTTCCTGACCGGCGGTCGCAGCAATCGTCTGCAGCGTGACGTCTTCAGTGTCTTGGAATTCTTGAGTCACCTCACTGTCTTGACGAGCCTGACGGCGGTGGTAAGAGCGGGGAGAAGAACGGCGGACATAGCCCTTTTGGGTGAATTCGAGGATGGTTTCCTCATCCTCATGCTCGGCAATGATTTCGGCCAATTGCTGGGTCTCTTCGGCCCGTTCGGCCTCTGATTGGATGCGGGTGCGACGGGGATCGCCGTAGGTTTTCTTCAGGGATCGCAGTTCTTTTTTGAGGGCCTTGAGCAGCTCTTTGCGATCGGACAGGAGCCGCTGCAGAGTATCTCGCTGGGCGGTGAGTTCGTCATACTCGTCCCGCAGTTTTTGCTGCTCTAGACCGGTGAGTCGCCGCAATGGCATGCCCAAGATGGCATCGGCTTGGCGATCGCTCAAACCAAAGGCCGCCTGCAGCTCCCCTTTTGCGGTGGTGCCATCGGGGGCCTGACGCAAAATATCAATCAGTTGGTCCAGGTTATCCAGGGCCTGCAATAGCCCCTCAACCAGGTGAATGCGGACCTCAGTTTGGTCCAGCTCGTGACGATACTGGCGCACCAGGGTGGCTTCGCGGAAATTTAGGAAGGCCTGCAGCATCTCCCGCAGCGGAAACTGCCGGGGCTGGCCTTGGTCGAGGGCCAGCATGATCGCCCCAAAGTTGCTCTGCAGTGGGGTGATGCGATAGAGGGTGTCTAGCACCACCGGAGCCTGGGCTTCTCGCTTCAGCTCAATCACCACCCGCATACCGTCGCGATCGCTCTCGTCCCGCAAATCAGCGATTCCATCAATGCGACCGTTATTGACCAGATCCGCCACCTTCTCGATCCAGCCCGCCTTATTCACCTGAGAAGGCAGCTCGGGCACGATGATGGCAGTGCGCCGCTGACGCCCGCGCCCGTGACGAATCTCCTCAAAATTGGCGATGCCCCTGACCGGAATGCTGCCTCGCCCAATCCGATACGCATCTTCAATGCCCTTCAGGCTAATAATTTCCCCGCCTGTGGGAAAGTCTGGGCCAGGAATGAGTTTAAACAGCGCCTCGTCATCCAGGGTGGGGCGATCGATCAGGGCAATTAAGCCATCTACCACCTCGCCCAAATTGTGGGGCGGAATGTTGGTGGCCATGCCCACGGCAATGCCCGAGGAGCCATTCAGCAGCAGGTTGGGCAGTTGGGCCGGTAACACCACCGGCTCCTGCTGGGAATTATCAAAGTTATCGGTGAAGTCAACGGTGGCCTCGCCAATTTCCCCGAGTAAGGCCGTTTGGCTAACCGGGGCCAAGCGGGTTTCGGTATAGCGCATGGCGGCGGGGGGGTCATTGTCCACCGAGCCGAAGTTGCCATGGCCATCCAGTAGAGGATAACGACTGGCAAAATCTTGAACCATCCGCACTAGGGCGTCGTAAACCGCCTGGTCCCCATGGGGATGATATTTACCCAGCACGTCCCCCACCACACGGGCGCATTTACGAAAGGGGCGATCGGGGGTGAGGCCCAGCTCATGCATGGCATAGAGAATGCGCCGATGCACTGGTTTAAGGCCATCCCGCACATCAGGCAAAGCCCGCCCAACAATCACGCTCATGGCGTATTCCAGATAGGACCGCTGCACCTCTGTATGTAG
>JBHJIP010000039.1:0-18080 GCA_050043365.1 Leptolyngbyaceae cyanobacterium | reverse complement strand
GGTGTGAGGGGGTGGGGTGGTGGTGGATGTGGGGGTAGCTGTGTAGGGGGGGGGAGGGAGGTGTGGGTGAGGGGGGTGGGGGTGGGGGGGTGGGGGGGGGGGGGAGAGAGAGGGTGGTGTGGGGGTGGGTGGGGGGGGGGTGGGTGGTTGGGGGGTGGTGGGGTGGGTGGGGGGGGGGGGGGTGCTTGGGGTGGGTCTGATTAGTGGGGGAAGGGTTCTTGAAGGGAAGGGGATTTTGAATTGAAAATTTTGAATTGAATTTGCTTCTCAGGGTGATTTCATCTGAACGAACAGGGCTCTGTTAGGCTGATGCCAGCTTTTTAGCCGTTGCCGCCCATGCCTCAAACCCTAGAGCGTCTACATATTGAAGTCACGAATGTCTGCAACTTTAAATGTGAGTTCTGCCCCGACGCGATTATGGAGCGCCGTCGCGGACATATGGATGTGGCGCTGTTGGAGCGGCTTTTAACCGAAGTGGCCGACCACCAACTTGCGAACATCGTCACGTTTCACCTAATGGGGGAGCCGCTGATTTATCCCCATGTGTTTGAGGGTATCGCCATGGCGGTGGAGCGGGGATTGAAGCTGCATCTCACCACCAATGGCAGTACCTTTCATCTGCGGCCTGACCACATTGAAGCCCTAGTGGCCTCCCAAATTCCGAAGGTGACGATTTCGCTGCAAACCCCTGATCCCCAGACCTTTACCCTACGCGGGGCTCCCCCTCGGCTGGAACCAGAGGCCTATTTCGATGGCATTACCCAATATGTCCGGGCCAATCTGCAGGCTGCCGAATCCCCGACCCGCATCCACATCAAGTTTTTAGATACGACGCCCCATCCTTTCTTGGTGCCCCACAAGCCCATGCATATTGTGGAGGGCAAAGCAGCAATGCGTGAGGAGCTGATGCGCTGGGCGGAGCGGTTATTGTCAGGGCTGGACGATGCGCCTGATGCGCAGGCTGTGGAACGGGCGATCGCTCGCCACAAGCCAGGCCGATGGCAATTGATTCCCCTGCATCCCAAGCTGGTGTTAGAGACCTTTCCCCTCGACAGTTGGGGCAATGTGGAATCTAGCCAGGTCACCCCGGCCCATTTCGGCTATTGCAATGGGGTATCGGGTCAGGCTGGGGTCCTCTATGACGGCACCGTGGTGCCCTGCTGCAAAGACTATGAGGGGCAGATTCCGCTGGGGAATGCCCAGGACATACCGCTAAGGGACATCCTGGCGGGACCCTCCGCCTGTGGCCTCAAAAAGGGGTTTGATCGCCTGAAGGTCAACCACCCGGTCTGTCAGCGCTGCATGGGGGCCGACACTCCGACCAAGGCTGCTGTGCGGCAAGCGGGGTCGGTGGCTTACTTCAAGCTCTATAACCCCGTGATGAAGCGTTTGCAGCCGGGGTGGGGAGAGGTTTAGGGAAGGGAATAGGGAATGGGGAATGGGGAGTAGGGAATTGGGAATAGGGGGTTAGGAGATGGGGCGTTCCATTACCCAATCAGTTTGGGTGTCTGTCCCGAGGACAAAGGGTTGGGTGCCGACGAGTTTGAAGCCCCAGCGCTGGTAGAAGGTTTGGGCGCGGGTATTGTGTTCCCAAACGCCGAGCCAGAGGGTGTCGCAATCGCGGGCGATCGCCGCTTCTAAACTGGCTTTCATTAAAGCCGCGCCGTAACCGCGACCAATGGCCCCTTGATCAACCTACAAACGATTCAGTTCGAGGGGGCGTTGACCCTTGAGGCTGGGGTGGCGCGTATTCGTGACTAATCGTGCATAGCCCAAGGGCTGACCCGAACTAATCGTGCATAGCCCAAGGGCTGCCCCGACTGCACAGCTTCGTCACAAGCCAGCAAAACGATTGACTCAGGCTGGGTGAGTTCCGTCAGCAGCTGGCTGGGGGTAAAGGCTTGACCCACGTAAGCTGCCATATCTTCAGGGCGATTATCGGCGATGAAGGCATCATGAAAGGTACGCGCCGCTAACGTCGCTAACATCTCGTGATCCGCAGGAATCCCTTGACGGATGAGGGGGCTATGCTTAGACATCGCGTCTACAAAACTCCATCGGTTGGTTGATTGATAGCTGGGGCCAGAAAGCCTTCGGCCCGCTCCAAGGCTAAAAGTCTTTTGGATTATGCAGCGGCCTCAAGGCCGAGCCCGATCGCTACCATTTGTATCCCTTGACCTGTCCCTAAGCTAAAAGACGGTGATAGGCGGCGATCGCCTGTTCGGCAATGGCGGGCCAACTGTAATTGGCTTTCGCAAAGGCGATCGCAGTTTGGCCCCGCTGCTGCTGTTCTGCCGCCAACGCCTCCCGCAGGGTTTCCGTCACGGAGGCCTGATTGCATTCACAGATCCAGCCCGACTGGCTGTTCTGAATGTCCTGCCAAATGTGGACTTGATCTGAAATCATCACCGGCACCCCAGCCAACATCGCCTCAGCGACGGCAATGCCAAAGTTCTCGTAATAAGAGGGCAGCACGAACAAACTGGCGGCTTCTAAGATGGCGGTTTTCAAGTCTCCATCCACGTAGCCGGTAACGGTGGCCCGAGCTTGCAGCGGCGAGTCGGCAATGCGCTGAGCGATAGATCGCTCATAGGCTCGGTCCTGGGGATTGGCCCCGCACAGCAAAAAGTGGAAGGGCATCCCTTCTTGCTGCAGCGCTTCTAAGGCGGGCAAGAGCATGTCCAAGCCTTTCTTTGGATCCACCCGAGACATAAACAGCACAATCGGGCAGTCCGCTGGAATGCCATATTTGGCCCTGACATCAATCGGTTCCGTAGCGCTCTGGGCCAAGGGGGTGACGCCGAGGGGCAGCACCAGGTCGGGGGTTTGGGTGTTAAACCGCTCTGAAATTGCGGCCTCTTGAAGACTGGTGAAATGAATGGCGGCGGCACCGGCCAAGTTGGGGCGCTCTAAAACGGCGGCGTATAGCTGCTTGAGCCGATACTTCTTACGTAAATCAGCCGGGTCCAATGTGCCAAGGGGCCTAAGCAAGTAGGGCAACCCTTGCCAGCGGGCCACGGTAGCGGCGGTGGAGCTCAATGGGGAAAACAGGGCATGGATATGGGCGATGTCGTAGTCCTGGGCATGGCGCGATAACCAGCGCAGCAGCCCCAGGGAAAATTTGTAGCGGCGAAAGGGGGAGCAGCGAAAATACCAGGTGGTGTAGCCCGACTCCGGCACCGGCTGATTTAGCGGCACATCTAAGGGGGGCTCATCCACGTCCCCGTTGGAGTCGGTGGTGGCCAGGGTGACCTCGGCCCCAGCTCCGGCCAAAGCTTTCGAAAACCCGCGAATCATTTGGCTGGGTCCCCCATAGACCAAAGAGACCGACGGCACAATTTGCAAGACCCGCAGGGGTCGGTTCAGATCACCCATGGACCAGCTCCTTGTAGAAGTCCAGGGTTTGGCGAGCCAGGGCCTGGTTGGTGTAATGTTCCATGGCGCGGTCATAGCCCTGTTGGCCTAGATCTCGGGCCAGGTCAGGCTGGGTCAGCAGTTGCCGGCGCCGGTCGGCCAAATCATCGGCTTGTCCTTCTGGAAACACCAACCCAGCCCCTTTGATCACGTGGGGAATTTCGCCCGAATCGGAGCCCACTACCGATACTTGAGAGGCCATGGCTTCGATAATCACATGGCCAAATTGCTCCTTCCAGCCGACGGCGGTTAAAGTTTTGAACTTGTAGGTGGTTTCGGAGGGCAGCACCAGGGTCGACATCAGGTTGATGTAGCGGGGCACGTCATCGTGGGGGACGCTCTCGACCCAAAGGATGCGATCGCTAATTTCCAATTCAACCGCCAAGGTTTCCAACGTCTCTTTGAGCGGACCTCGCCCCAGGAGCAAGCATTTCCAAAGGCGAGGTTGATCCTTGAGCTGCCCCAAAGCCCGCAGCAGGGTGAGCAATCCCTTTTCTTCGACGAACCGGCCCACAAATCCCACCACAAAGTCTTCAGGCTGAAGGCCCACCTGGGCGGCCAGATCTGGCTGCGGCTGGGGCTTGAATAAAGACTCATCTACCCCCAACTGGGGCATCACCCGAATTGGGCCTGGGTAACCGCGATCGCGCAAAACGTCTGCCCCATCTTGGTTGCCGGACACAATCCCGTCGGTATTTTTGAGGTTGTAGGCCTCTAGTAACGACACCGGAAACTTGAGGCTGTAGGGCAAGTTCCACCAGGTAAAAAATAGCAGCTTGGCCTTGAGCCCTAAGAGCTTATTCAGGGTAATCATTTCGGCATAGGCCAGCCCCTTCGACCCCTGCTCCACCTGAATTACGTGGGGACGAAACTGCCGCAATAGCCCCACCAGATCCCAACCAAAGGTGAGCAGCCCCTGGTTATTTTGGCTGAAGTTAGAGACGGGCACCACCCGAAACCGCCCTTCTTGGCGCGGCGAAGGGTAAATGGTGCGATTTTGCACGCCACCCGGTCGCCACCGCTTCGGAACAACGATGGTCACCTCTACATCCGGTTCGAGCTGGGCCAAGGTCCGAAACTTCTCGCAGTTCAGATCGACGATGTAGCTGTGGCTGGCGATCAAGACACGCATAAATAATGACTCGTCAAGGTCAAGACAAAACTGAGGCCCCCCATTGCTCGGTGGTCAAGCTCAATTCTGGGCATATTCTTAGGGGGTGACAGCAGACGCTGTTTCTGCACCCTATGAGTTCAGCTCATGTCGCCTCTATAGTGCCCCGTTCTGGGGAAGTTGCCATAGCACTGCAGATGTAGAATCAATCTCCTAAACCATCTTGTTCTCTGTCGATCATGGTGGCGCGGACAGATATTCCCTTTATGATGCACACCATTCCTCATCTGGTGAGGATGTGCAATTTCCCCTTCGAAAAGCGGATGTTGGTCGTCGATACCGCGCCCTTGACTGGCGATAAAAGGGATTAAACTGCTTTCAGAAAATGAGGACACGATGTTTGTCCGCCCCCTATCAGGTCCCCCCAGCAAAACAGGAGATTTACACCAAAAATTCCCTATCACTAAAGATCCAGCCGGACTTTATCGATTTAAATTTTTTGGTAGCCGCGCCTATTTACTCAATCGAAGAAAATTCGATCAGCTTTTACCGCTACCGATTTTGTGGATGCGCTATAAGAGGCTCTGGATCTCAAAATTACCGGCTCCACTGCTGACTCAATTGCATAATTGGACGGGGCGCGGGGCCTTGAATTCCTGGGAAATTATGGTTTCTAGAAAACTAGAAGAAACTCACTATTTACGGGCAACATTGACTTCAGAGCAGGCCTGGACGGTTCATCCAAAGGATCGAGGTCCACGCTTTATTAATGCCCTACCGGACCTGCTCAAACGAATTGAGACTGGCGACTACCCTGAGGCCCAAGGAGGGTACTACGATATGAAACTGAATGCCTGGTTGAGCTAGGGACTGTGGACAATCAAGGTCAGACGTCCTGATATGAGCGCGTTACAGCCCCTAGCCTGATTCAGTAAAGCGGGCGTGGTCATGCCCACCCAGTCAGAGTTTCGTTATCAATTGTCCACACGCCCCAGGGACAATTAAACCCCTTTAAACGCGATCGCCTCACTCATTTCTTTAGGGGTAGGCTGTTGCTTGGGTGCAACTTGATTGAGACGCTGCACGCCGATTTGGTTAAAGGCGATGCCCCCTAAAATCACGGCCCCACCGATATACTGCGCCACCGTGGGCAAGTCTCCCAAAATCAAGTAGGCTGCCAGCACCCCTGCCAGGGGGTTAAACGCTGTCGCTAGAGAAATCTCACTGGCGGTGCTTTGCTTTAAACCACTAAACCAGGTGAGTTGGCCACCGACGACAATTACGGCACTGTAAAACAACATCCATTGCCACAGAAAGGGTGACGTCACATCCATAAAGTGTTCGGGGCCATAGAGAACGGTGGTGGCGACGAAGAAGACGATAGTGCCCACAAACATTCTGTAGACGTTGAAGATGCCCAGGGGAATCTGCTTGAGGCTGACTTTACTGATCAGATTCGAAACTGCTTTGAAAACAGCCGCGATCAGGGTCAACACCTCACCCAAGCCGATCTGCATCCCCATGGTGGCCATTTCACCGGGCGGCTGCAGCAAAACCGTGAGGGACACCCCAATAAAGGCAATCACGGCCCCAGCAATCACCCAACCATTGATGCGATCGCCCAGCAACCACACAGACAAGGCCAGCACCAGCGGGGTGTCAATTTGGCCAATCAAAATCACGTTATTCACAGCCGTTACAGATAGGGCCGTAAAAATCAACGTGGGCACGACGGCTGAGCTCAGCACCGCCACCACGGTCAAGGTCAACCACTGCCTGAGATTGATCTGACTCAGGGTTTCCTTGCGCCATTGTTGTTGGTAGATAAACCCAAAAATAATCAGGGCGCAGAGGTTGCCCACAAACAGGACATTGCAAAACGAGATCGGATTTCGCCCATCGATTAAGTGTTCTGCCCCAATATCCGTCAACTTCCGCGTCACCGCGTTGGCTGCCCCAAAAATCAAAATTGCAATCATTAAATACAGCCGACCGGAAGGCTGAAACGTTTTTCGCTCCATGGTGTGCGCTTAGGAGAAGACAGCGATGATTGTAATCAGAGATGGCCCTTTTTTCGAACAACTTTGAGGGAGTCGATTTTGCGTGAGTTGAGGTTTACGGGTTCCAAAGATTTTCTAGGGTGTAAGGCCCGCCTTCCACCACCCAAAACGCCCCGCTCACATAGCGTCGCTGCCGATCTAAGGCCGAGATCGCCGTCATATCCTCATCCGTGAGTGCCAACTCCGCCGCCGCTAGGTTTTGAACAATGCGGACTGGGGTAACCGACTTGGGAATCACCGCCGTGTCCCGATGGATGGCCCAGCTAATCAGCACTTGCGCCGGTGATGCGTTGTGGCGATCGGCAATTGCCACAATCTCGGGATCTTCCAGCAAAATTGGTTCATCCTCCGCCTTGAGGCCAGCAGGGCGATCGGGGGAGCCGAGGGGCGAATAGCCGGTGAGGTGAATATTTTGGCTCTGGCAAAAAGCTAGCAGGTCGGGCTGCTGCAAATAGGGGTGCAGCTCTACTTGGTTCATCTCGGGTTTGATCTTGGCATCTGCGACTAAGGCTTGGAGTTTAGCAGCGCTAAAGTTCGACACCCCAATGTGGCGACAGAGTCCCTGATCTACGCAGGCTTCTAAGGCTTGCCAAGTGTCTAAAATCGGCAATTCTTCTAGACTGATCAGCTTCTCGGCAGACAGCGGGAAGCCCTCGCCTTTTTTGATGACGACCGGCCAGTGAATCAGATAAAGATCTAAATAATCCAGCTTCAGGTCAGCCAGGGTTCGGGCCAGGGCAGGCTGCACATCAGCAGGGGCGTGGCAGTCGTTCCAGAGCTTTGAGGTGACCCAGAGCTGCTCTCGGGTCACCAAGCCCTCGGCAAACGATTCGCTCAGGGCTTGGCCAATCTCGACCTCATTGCCATAAATAAAGGCGCAGTCAATGTGGCGATATCCCACCCGAATCGCCTCCTTGATCGCTTTATAGACATCACCAGGGTCAGACTTCCAGGTGCCCAGCCCTAGCATGGGCAGGGTGTCGCCATTGCTAAATGTCAGTGTTTTCATTGTGCCGTTCCCCTCTGTGGTGATGACCGTATGCCGTAGTCTCCCTTGAATTTAACGAATCATGGTTGAATACAGCGGAGAGATATGAACGAGAGGACGCTGTGACCGATCGCCCTGCAACCCCAGACCCAAAACCATCGGCCCAGGGGGGTAGCCGCCTGATTAGTCGTTTTTTGCCCCCGGCAGTGCGGCTATGGCTGACTTCCCAGGTGGAGCATGTGGAAGATCTGGTTTTCAACCTGGAGGGGCGCGATCGCCAAATTTTGTCCGGCCATATTCCCCGCGTCGAAGTGGCGGCACGACGGGCGATTTACCAGGGGGTTCACGTGAGCCAGATTGCCGTACAGGCAGAAGAGATTCGGGTGAACTTGGGCCAAATCTTGCGGGGGAAGCAGCTCAAGTTGCTGGCGGCCTTTGAGGTGAATGGCGATCTCAAGCTCACCGAGACTGATCTAAATACCTCTTTGAATTCTCCTTTGCTGGAGGAAGGGCTCTACAACTTTTTGACCCAGTTGGCAGCGGCGGAGCCGGAAGCGGCGGTGCTCAAAGACATGCTGGCAGCCTGCCCAGATAAAACGGTGCATCCTTACTACGACTGCGACGCGAGCATTGAAACGGGGGTAGTCACCCTTAAGATGATCCCCCGCGAAGGAGAAACCCTGCCGCCGATGACGATTGCGACGGGGCTGATCATCGTCGAAGGTCGCTATTTACAATTGCAAGATCCTCAATGGTTGGCAGACGGTGAGTTTGCGCCGCTGCCTGCCTTACAAGGCTTCCAACTGGATTTAGGCCCAGAGGTGGACCTGAAATATTGCACCCTTACCCCAGGTCAAATGGCCTTGGCAGGTATGGTGAGGGTTTGGCCTTAATAATCCTAGGGGGGAACAACAATCAGAGCTATTGCGATCGCAATTAGGACACTGGCCCGAATGTATTTATCTTGGTGTAAGTGGGTCTATCCTATTGGAGTCGGGCTAGACCACTGACCAATTTATCCGCTGCCGTTAGTACCAACCATTTCTTTACAAAGAGATTCCCATTTGGCATATGGGATTACTAGAAACGGTAAATCTTGACCCTGAAAAGCACTAGCCTAAGTTAAGTTTTGTCCGTCCGAGGTGGATTTAGAACATCAGAACAGGACAAAAAGTGTGCCGCACCAGAAGTTTCTGGGACGAACTCAGGCAAGTTCTCTACTTTTTATATCTACTGAACCATAGAGTAGAGAAGGCTGATGCAGTGAAGCAACCATAATTTATAGACTTCTGTTTTACGTTTGCAAGCTGCGGTGAAACCTTTGCTGACTTAATCAAGCAATCTTGTTCCTCACAATAATAGAACTCCCCTGAAGATGAACCGAACCAGAAAAAGAAAGTTAAGTATTACAAGTGCTTACAGAATATTCTTCCTGATGATGACGTTAATCAGCGTTATTAGTTTGGTGGTGTTTTTTGCCGGAGAGAGACAGGTTTCCAATGATAACTCGTGGGTAGCTCATACCCATGAAGTGATTACCACTGCTGCCGATTTTCAGAAGCAGTTGGTGGACGCAGAAACCGGGCAGCGAGGATTTCTGCTGACGGATTCGCCGAAGTATTTAGATCCCTATTATACGGGCAGATTAGGGGCAACAGAAAAATTCAACCGGCTTAAATTTCTGACCCGTGACAACGCCAATCAGCAGCAGCGATTAGAAACAATCCTGGTATTGATGGAACGGAAGCTGGCGGAATTGCAGGAGACGATTGACCTGGCAACAAGCGACAAGAAATCTCAGGCTCTGGAGCTCGTCAAAAGTGATGAGGGACAGCAACTTATGGAGGAGATTCGCACTATACTCTACGACTTCAACGCGGAAGAGTACCGCCTTTTGGAGGAACGGCAGGAGCGATTCAATACGACAACGTTTACAGCTCAGATCTGGTATTTCTCTGCATTTCTCATTGTCATCGCTGTGCTTTTGGCTGGTTTTATTGGAATTAATACCAAGGTGGTCATGCCGCTTGCAGCCCTAACCAAACTCACACACCGCCTGGGTCAAGGGGAAAAGATTGAATTTCCCAAGTATTCAGGAATCGAGGAAATTGAACAACTCATTCGGTCATTTGAGTACATGGCCGCAGAGATTGAGTCTCGCTCTGCGGAATTAGTTGAACAGCAGGAACAATTGAAGGTTCGGGTTGATGAACAAACGCTCGAATTAGTGCAAAGCGAGAAAATGTCCTCTCTAGGACAATTGGTTGCAGGTGTAGCCCACGAGATTAATAACCCGGTGAACTTTATTCACGGCAATATTACGCCACTGGTTGAGAACACTCAAGGTTTGCTTGATCTAGTTGATCTTTATCAAGAGACTTATCCCACTGCATCCATCGATATTAAAGAGAAAATTGAGGATATTGAGCTGGACTTTTTGAAGGAAGACTCTTTTAGGATTCTGAACTCAATGACAGTCGGGACAAAACGCATTCGCGAGATTGTGAGCTCCCTTAAGAACTTTTCTCGTTTAGATGAGGCAGGGTGCAAGAGAGTGGATATTCACGCTGGAATTGACAGCACTCTAGTTATCTTGGAGCACCGGATTAAAGCCACATCTGAGCGACCGGCTATTCAAGTAGTCAAGCAATACGGCGATCTACCTCTGGTGGAGTGCTACGCTGGCCAACTTAACCAGGTGGTCATGAATATTTTAGCCAATGCCTTAGATGCTCTTGATGAAAGGGATAAACATCGCTCAATCGAAGTAATGAAACAATCCCCCAGTACCATTACGGTTCAAACGAAGCGGTTTGAATCGGATCAGATCCTAATTCGAGTTTCTGATAATGGCCCTGGCATTCCAGAACAGGTTAAAGAGAAAATTTTCGATCCGTTCTTCACGACCAAAACAGTGGGTAAAGGCACAGGTCTTGGTATGTCTATCAGTCACCAGATTATTACAGAGAAGCACGGCGGCAATATCCAATGCTTTTCGGAGTCAGGGCGGGGTGCCGAATTTTTAATTCAAATTCCCATACGGCAAAAATTAGCGACTGCAGCTTAATCACGAACTCGTCACCTTGTCCTAAAACGGAATGGCAGATCGATTCAATTATTCCAGGAGGCGTTTAGCGGCCAACCGCTAGATGCAATCACAAGGAATCTTCCCCATAAAAATTGGATCAGCCTAGCAGGGTGTTGAGATCGCTGTTCACAAGGGCTTCGCCATGAGGCATTCCAAACGGCTGACGGTTTTGTTGCTGGCCTCCCTATGGGGTTTGATGCTTGGCACACCACAACTGGTCCAGGCAGAGATTGTCGCCACGACAGAGGCGGGTGCACTGGACGGAACGAGTCCGACGATTTCAGATGGCGGCAAATCTTACCTTTACCAGACCTATCCCTTAACAGGCACGGCGGGAGAAACCCTGGTCATTGATCTACTCAGTCAGGACTTCAACGCTTTTTTGCTGCTGGCCGACCCAGACGGTAACTGGGTGGCCTCTGACAATAACAGCGGCAACGGCACCAATGCCCGCATCACCTTCACCCTGCCTGCAGACGGCACCTATGCAATTTGGGTGACCACCCATACAGCAGAAGAAACCGGCAGCTACGAGCTGCGATGGCGGTCGGCCAATGCAGCAGAACAGGCCCTGCAGCGGGCAGATCAACTCAGCCATAACGCCCTCCATTTAGAGGCAGACGGCCAGGTCGAAACAGCGATCGCCCAACTCACCGAGGCCATTGCCCTCTACCGCCAATACCTCAGCCCCAACCATCCCCGGTTAGCTGAACCCTTGGGGACATTGGGCCGGTTGTATCACGCTCAAGAAAACTACGAAGCGGCTGAGAGCAGCTTTCAGGAAGCGCTCAGGCTCTATCGTCGTCAGGGCATAGCCGCTCGGTTTCAGGTGGCAGTGGTGCTCAGCAACCTGGCGGAACTCTATCGGGAGCAGGGCCGTTTTGCCGAAGCTGATGCCCTTTACCCTGAGGCCCTAGGAATCTTGCGGGCTCAGCTCGGCCCCCGCCATCTGACCGTGGCCACGGTGCTGAATAATCGCGGCTTACTGTATGACGACCAAGGCCGCTATGAGGAAGCGGAAGCCCTGTTTCAAACTGCTCTAGAGATTCGGCGAGCGCAACTGGGCCACACCCATCTGGATGTGGCCAATAGCCTGTCTGGGCTGGCGGTTAATGCCTATAACCAGGGCCGCTATGCCGAGGCCGAAGCCTATTACCAGGAGTGCTTGGCGATTTTGAGATCGCAGCTAGGGGCCAACCACATTTTGGTGGGGGTCAACGAAAACAGCTTGGGTGCCCTCTACTACGACCAGGGTCGCTACGACGAGGCGGAAGCGCTGCTGCTGAATGCCCTCGATATTTTTCGCGCCCAACCCGGCACCGCCCAAGGGGAAACCGCCTCCGCCCTGAATAACCTGGCCCTCCTCTACCAAGACCAGGGCCGCTATCGAGAAGCCGAGCCCATTTATGAGGAAGCCTTAGCGCTGAACCAAGCCCTGTTCGGGGAGCGCCATGTCGGAGCCGCCGCAATTTTAGATAACCTCGCCACCCTCTACGACGATCAAGGGCGCTATGGGGAAGCGATCGCCCTTTATGAAGCAGCGCTGGCGATTCGCCGAGAGCAGTTGGGGAATGAACATCCGGAAGTGGCCCTTAATCTGAATGGCTTGGCCATCACCCACTGGAAACAAGGGAATTACGATCAGGCCGAACCGCTACTGCAAGAGGCCCTCACCATCAGTCGTCAACAATTCGGTGATGACCACCCCGAAGTGGCCTTGAGCCTCAGCAATCTGGCCGTGCTCTACCGTGTCCAGGGCCGACTGGCCGAAGCCGAGCCCCTGTTTGAAGACACCCTAGCGATCTGGCGAGACCACCTGGGCAATAACCACCCCAGAATCGGGGCAGGTCTGAATAATCTGGCCTGGCTCTACATGCAGCAGCAGCGCTATGCCGAGGCGCTGCCCCTGTTCCAAGAAGCCCTGACGATTGTGCAGGCCAGCGGCGCAACCCATCCTGATGTTGCCACTACCTTCAGCAACTTGGCCATTCTCCACGGGGCTGACGGAAACGTGGAGGCAGCGACAACAGCCCTGGCAGAAGGTGTGGCCATTGAAGAACGTAATCTCGATTTAAATTTAGCGGCCCTGGCAGACGCCCAGCGCCAGAGCTATGCCGCCACGGTGGTCAACGCCACTAACCTCGGCATTTCCCTGCACTTGCAAAAAGATCCCAGCTCAATAGCGGCAAGCCAATTGGCGCTGACCACTGTTTTACGCCGTAAGGGTCGCATTCTCGATACGGCCACCGATAGTCGCCAAGCCTTAAGCGCCAACCTCAGCCCTGCTGAGCAAACCCAGTTGGACCAGCTTGATGCCCTGCGCAGCCAACTGGCCAACCTGATCTTTAGTCCCCCCAGCAGCCTCACCTCCGAGCAATATCGTCTGGAGGTGGAGCGATTGCGGACTGAAGAGCAGGCCCTATCGGTGTCCCTAGCCCGCCAAAGCGCTGCCTTTCAGGCTGAAACTGAGCCGGTCACTCTAGAAGCCGTCCAGGCTGAGATTCCCGAACAGGGCGTCCTGATCGAGTTTGTTCGCTACCGGCCCTTCGACTTTGAGCGCTATGACTGGCAGGGAGATCGCTATGCCGCCTACCTGCTGTTTGCCGATGGTTCCATTCAAGGGGTAGATCTAGGCGCTGCCGAAACGATTGATCAGGCGGTACAGCAGTTCAGCGAAGCCCTGCGACGGGTGAATGTCTCCCCGACCGAAGCCTCCCGCGCCCTGGCCCGCCTAATTTGGGATCCGCTCACCCCCCACCTGCAAGACACCGAGCAGGTGCTGCTCTCCCCCGATGGCCAACTCAACCGCATTCCCTTTGAAGCCCTGCAAACCCAGGATGAAACCTACCTGATCAGCCAATACCGGCTCAGCTATCTCAACTCGGGTCGTGATCTGCTGAAGTTTGCCACCCACACCCCCAGTCAGGCCCCGGCGGTGATTATGGCGAACCCCAATTACGACGACCCAGGGAGTCAGGAGGCAGAAGCAGCAGAGAGCCAACGGTCTAGCGAGCTGAGTAATTTGCAAGTGGGTCCGCTGCCAGGAACGGCGGCAGAGGCAGCAGCGATCGCCCCCCTCTTACCCGATGCCACGGTGCTCACCGGAGATGACGCTTCGGAAGGTCGCCTCAAGCAAGTAGAGGCCCCACAGATCTTGCACATCGCTACCCACGGCTTTTTCCTCACCGATCTGCCTCGGCTGGCTTTGGCAGGGCGCGGCTTGGGGGTGATTGCGGGGGGAGATGTGGAGCTACGAGCCGCGCCCGAACAGCCTCTCGAAAATCCGCTTTTGCGATCGGGCTTAGCCCTAGCGGGCTTCAATCAGCGCAGCGACGGCACAGAGGACGGCGTTTTCACGGCCCTGGAAGCGTCCGGCTTAAATTTGGTCGGGACCCAACTAGTGGTGCTGTCAGCTTGTGAGACCGGGTTGGGGGATATTGCCAATGGGGAAGGGGTCTATGGGCTGCGTAGGGCCTTTGCGATCGCCGGAGCTGAGACGCAGTTAATCAGCCTATGGCAGGTGGATGATTTTGCCACCCAGCAGTTGATGGTGGCCTACTACGAGCAGCTTTTGGCGGGCGGTGGACGGGCCGAAGCCTTGCGGCAGGTGCAGCTAGACTTGCTGAACAGTGATAGCCCCTATGCCCATCCCTACTATTGGGCGGCGTTTATCGTGTCCGGCAACTGGCGTCCTCTGAACTGATAGATAACTGAATCAGCGGAGCATATTCCATGCCTATTACAGACCTTGGCAGCCTAGTAGAAGTTAATCTGCGTGAAGCCTAGGGCGCGCCATCAATTATGGGTGAAAGCCTTGCTGGGCAAGCTGACCGTGCTTCTACAATATTGCTAGGGGCTGAAACCGTTACACCACCAAGACTCTAGTTTTAATTGATGACACCCCTTAGTTGTTTAAGACACGAGGCCAGTTTTGCTCAGCCTTTTCGATATTGCCAGGAATGTCTGCGGCCCAACGGTCCTTAACCTTTTGGTTGTAATTGAGGTAGAGCTTGCCATCGACAATTTCCCAGGCTTCGGGGTCAACTGCTGCGGTATTGCCTTGGCTCACCGCCCAAGCGCAATATCCCCCGTACTGGGGCGCATACTTTTCAGGTTCGCCCGCAAATAAATCGCGGTTCTCAGCACTGGCAAAATGCCAAGTTGCCCCATTCCACTCGTGGCTGTAAGCAGCATCCCCTTGAACGTAGGCTGAGTCGGTGAAGTAAGCTACCGGGTCGGCCCCTTTGAGCGCCAGCCCATCTTCGGCGTAAACCACCGGCTGTTTAAAGGCATCGGCATTTTCGACTGTTGCGGCAGGAAGGGCATCACTGCTCGGAGAAGAGGTGGCATTGGGACTGCAACTAGCCATCAGCACCGCCATCGACACCATGGAAAAAGTCAAGATAAAACGCATAGCTATTCAGGGGAGTAAGAACCTATAAGTTATTGTCTCGTCACTTCTAGAGATAAACACCCAACCTGAGAGCTTTCTGAGAAGCCTCTTAAAGGTTCAGCAATCCTGAGTCATGTCAGCACTTCCAGACAAATGATTTCGGTTAGCCCTTCACACTGATCCGTTTTAGGAAAACAGTGGTATCACATATTTAGTGTTTTCCTGAGATACATAAACACCTTGGCAACTAGCCGTGGAGTGCAACCGTAGGAGCTGGCACTTAGGCTTCTAGATTGTGCTGCAGTTTGTCAATGGGTTTGGAGCTTTAGATTTCTAAAAATACATAACTAAGTCTATGGATCCTGCTTTCCTAATCGTCATGGTGATTTTACTTTTCTTCTGGACCCGCGAGATTTTTCCGCCTAGCAAACCGCCAAAACCATCAGAAGAAGCTGCACTTGCCAAAGCATTAGAAAAATATCTTGATGCAGGAATTAAAATTAGGTCCGAGAAATAAGGTGGGCTAAGGGCAACATATCTCCCCTAGGCAGTCCAACAACGGGCACGAAGTTTATTCAGCTTGGGAAGCAGTAATGGGCTTATCGACAAGCCTAGCAATTCTATTGAGAACAGGCAGCGGGCTATACTGAAGGGCCTGAAGGCCCCATGGGCTGATGACTTCTTTAGAACTCCATGCCCGCTCCTGAGCCGATTTCACCGTTAATAGATACCCCATTTCAGGCAGCGATTCGGAGCCGCTCTTTTATCGTGACTGCCGAAGTGATGCCTCCCAAGGGGACTGATCCCAGCCACATGGTAGCCATGGCTAAGGGGCTGAAAGGGCGGGTGCATGGGGTGAATATTACCGATGGCAGTCGGGCCGTGATGCGGATGTCATCCCTGGCGGCGGCGGTGATTTTGCAGCGGCAGGGGGTTGAATCTATTTGCCAAATGGCTTGCCGCGATCGCAATCGCATTGCCCTCCAAGCGGATTTGTTGGGTGCATCGGCCTTGGGAATTCGCAATGTTTTGGCACTAACCGGAGACCCCGTCAAAGCCGGGGACCACCCCAAGGCTCGCAGTGTCTTTGACCTAGAATCGATTCGGTTGCTGCAGCTAATCCAACAGCTTAACCAGGGGCAGGCCAGTAACGGCAAACCCTTGACTGACCAGGCCACCGCGATTTTCCCAGGGGCGGCGATCGACCCCCAGAGTCCCAGTTGGTCGGGTTTACAGCGACGGTTTGAGCGCAAGCTTGAAGCTGGGGCGCAATTTTTTCAAAGTCAGCTAATTACAGACTTTGAACGGCTCGATAAGTTTATGAGCCAAATTGCCCAGGGGTGCGATCGCCCGATTTTGGCCGGGATTTTTTTACTAAAGTCGGCGAAGAATGCTCTGTTTATTAACCGCAATGTCCCTGGGGTGCATATCCCCCAATCCGTCATCGACCGGCTCGCCCAGGCCCAGGATCCTCTGCGTGAAGGCATGCAGATTGCCGCCGAACAAATCCAGGCCGCCCAGCAGCTCTGCCAAGGGGTGCATGTGATGGCGGTTCGTCGTGAAGATCTGATTCCTGAAATCCTAGATTTGGCGGGTATTGAGGGAGTTTGCCAGAATAGTTAGGCTGCAAAAGCTGTAGGACCCTGCTGTCATGTTGGTCATCTCTAAAAACATCATCATTCCCGACACCGACATTGAGATGCAGGCCGTTCGCTCTCAGGGGGCCGGAGGTCAAAACGTCAATAAGGTGGCGACGGCGATTCATCTACGGTTTGATGTGGTGGCCTCTGCTTTGCCTGAGGTCTATAAAGACCGGGTGTTGGCCCTGCGAGATCGGCGCATTTCTAAAGATGGGGTGATTGTAATCAAGGCCCAGCAGCACCGTAGTCAAGAGCAAAATCGAGCTGAAGCCCTGCAGCGGCTGCAAACCCTGCTGCAAGGGGTGACTGTAACGGCCAAACCTCGCCGCCCCACTCGCCCATCGGGGCGGGCTCGGCAACGGCGGCTCGACCAGAAAACCAAACGGGGGCAGCTCAAGGCCCAACGGGGCAATCTCAGTACCCATGACCTCTAACGATTTGCGTCGCCACTCCCCTGCCACAGCCCGCAACCGTGCCCCGATCTTGGCGGTACTACAAGCGCACTTGCCCCCCGCCGGTACCCTGCTCGAAATTGCCAGCGGCACTGGGGAACATGGCGTCTTTATGGCCCCGAAGCTACAGCCCCGCCATTGGCTACCGAGCGATATTGACCCAGAGGCCCGCGCCAGTATTGAAGCTTGGCAGCAGGCTACACCGTGCCCCAATCTACATCCCCCTTAAACCCTTGATGTTTGTCATGGGGCTTGGCCGGAACAGGTCGCCGACTGGCTGCAAACCCAGGGAGATCGCTTGCCCCCCCTATCAGCAGTGATGGCGATGAACATGATCCACATTTCCCCTTGGGCGGCCTGCGAAGGGCTATTGGCCGGGGCTGGAGCATTGTTACCAGCAGGGGGCGTGCTCTATTTATACGGACCGTTTCGTCAGACCGGACAACCCTTTGCCCCTAGCAATGAAGCGTTTGATCAGTCGTTGCGATCGCGCAATCCCCAATGGGGCATTCGCGATTTAGATACGGTCGTTAACCTGGCTGCGACCCACCATTTGACCTTGAAAACCGTGATTCCCATGCCTGCTAATAACCTATCTGTGGTGCTATATCGCAAACTGTGACCTGAGCCCGTTATTTGTCATTTTGAGGATTTGGGCCAAGTGAATTGGGGCTGAGCCTGATCAGAACCATGCCAAAGATAGGCGGTGAGGGCATTACCCAGGGGCAGTTCCTCTGCCGGATTTTTAGGCAGGGGCCATTGGAGCCCACATTCCGCGCCAGGATCCCCATGGGCAAATCAGCGCCGGAACCGTTGTAAAAGCAATGATTTTGAATGGATTGGGGTTTGCCTGCGCCCCGTTGTACTTGTTTGAGAAATTCTTTGTCGGGCAAGCAACCGAGCATTTGCTAGGACCCGGTGTATTGCCTCAACA
>JBHJIP010000038.1:0-2284 GCA_050043365.1 Leptolyngbyaceae cyanobacterium | reverse complement strand
ATATCCCACCGCACATGGGTATATGCCTCGGCAGGTGCCGGTTGCTGCTCAACGGTGCCGTCCGGTAAAGTCACCTCCACCATGGGCTCAGCCACAAAGGTTTCACCCCCGGCAATGCTGTAAACCAGCTCAGCGCCTGTCGCAGGGGTGGCGGAATCCAGAATGTACGTCATCTCTGCTGGAACGGGCTGGGTCAACACCAGGTTTTCAGCCTCGACATCGCCAGAGTTAGCACCGTCAATGGTGTAGCGCAGCACATCTCCAGGGGCGACCTGGGCTTGTCCCTCTAGGGCTTGCCAAGTGACTTGGGGCTCCTCACCTGCGGTGGCCTCAATGATCTGCTTCTCTGCCGTCAGCGTGAGCTTCACCTCAGGGCGGCGAATGCTCTCAACAATAGACTCAGTAATTTCTTGAATCTGAGCCAGCACAGGGGTGCCAATAAAGGGGGCAGAGCCTACTAGCGCCAATGCGCCTAAACCGATAAACCAACGTTTCATCATCAATTGCTCCAGTAAGTAGATGTTGCGTGAATTGTTGTAAGTTGCAGTCGGCCTTTAAAGCAGCCGACTGCTGGGGTCGGGCTAGTTGAGCGTCCGGCGGAAGATTAAGAAGCCAGACTCCCCGGGGCCAACTAAGCCAGGCACTTCATTCACATAGCGGGTCACATCGGTATTCACATCGGAGCCGAAGGTGTCAGTGGTGGGGGTGGTCCCTGGAGCACCGCTGTAGTAGGTGATGGTGCCCCCTCTAGAGTCCGTCGCCGAACCGGGGACATTGCTGGTGTCGATCACACTGTTGCTGTCGTTATCCAGCGCCCAGTTGTTGCCGCCCGTGGTGCCGTCATCATCGACCACCACGTTCTCGGCAAAGAGCACGGTGTTACCGCTGCCCGAAGCCGCTTCACTGATGTTCCGGTAGGTCACCCGGTACTCAATGATGTTGCCAGGGGCCGGATTTTTGGGGTCAGCACTGAAGTCACCTTCACCAGGCTGCACCGCCGGACCGCTACCCTGCAGAATGCGGGACTCTTTCAGCAACTGCAGGTAACCGGTATAGACGCGATCAATCGTGATGTTGCTGGGGTTAGCTGTGTTGCCATCGTTATCGTCTAGCGTGGCCGTAATCGGCACCGGGAAGCCCCGCTCAAGATCGGTAGAGAGCGGCGTACCGTCGGGCAGGTCAACCCGGACCCCGTAGGTCACATTTTGGCCAGGGGTGACGCCAACAATTTCAATGTCACCTCCAGCTGTGCCGCCAGTACGGGTAAAGGAGCTGCCGTTGTACTCGTAAATGGCCGTGCTGCCATCAGGAGCTGTAATCGTCACAATCGTGTCGGGGGGCAAATCGGTGTTCGTGGCCGGAGGCGTGGGCAGCAAGGTAATATCACCCGTGGTCTGGCCGCTGTTGCGCACCGTGTTGGCAAAGTCTACCGGGTCAGGATTTAGCTCATTGCGGTTATCCCCCGCATCAAAGCTGACATCAGCCGGGTCGATGGTGACTGACTTGTTGGTGAAGTCGTCGTTATTATCCGTCGGGCCAATCGCATCTGCCTCGTTCTGGGGACCATTTACGAGGTCCAGAGTCGAGGGCAAACCAATGGTTTTGATGTTGGCCTCACCACCGGTGCCGCTACCGCTGTTGGTGTTACTGGGGTCGGTACCATCGCCAAAGGTGGGGTTGGTCGGGTCGATGGTGTCAGGTATCCCGTCATCATTATCGTCGGGGATGTAGCCATCACCAGCGGGGTCAAAGGTGCCGTTGGTGTCGTTGTAGTTGCTGGGGGTGCTGTCACCCGATTCATCCACCACTAGCTCAGCGCGATCGCCGCCAGGGTCGCCCGAACCAAACACCTGAGCAATGTTGGCAAAGGTGGCTTCAGTCAATCCGCCAGGCACATTCGACGTGGTCACGGTGAACTGGAAGGTTTCCACCACGGTGGTGGGTGCCAAAGAAATCACCGAGGCATTGCTGATATAGCCAATGCGGGTGACGCGACCTTGGGTACCGTTAGCAATTGCGGCTGCGGGGGTCGTGCGCCAATCGGCATCAATCGCGTCAACCGTTTCTGGGTTTTGGGCGTTATAGACAATCGTCCAACCCGAGGGTGCCGTGGGCGTACCGCTGAGCGTGGTGTGGTCAGGCAGGGCATCAGAGACCAAAATCCGGGTGACGTTGGCTCCATCAACCGAAATGTTGTTTACCGGGTACAGCGGACCAGGGGTTAAGTTACTGCCCGTGGGTGCGGTGCTCTCTACCTCGAACCGGAGCCTATAGGTGAGTTCAT
>JBHJIP010000037.1:0-34468 GCA_050043365.1 Leptolyngbyaceae cyanobacterium | reverse complement strand
CCCAGTAAAAGTCCACCTAAGGCCTATGCTTCTCAACGAAAACGGCTTGCTTTAGAGCAGCGCATAGAGTTCAACAAGGTGATCAGATTCTCATGGTGAGACTGACTAAGATGCTGAAAAGTTTTCTGCACCACTAAGGAGCCCATAGTAAAGTCTCCACCAGGAATCTCAATCATTGGGATTTCGCTGCTCCCAACAAACTCACTTTTCTGTCTGGCAACCCCTTTGCCGCGATTAATATTTTGCCCTTTTGGATCCAGAACTATATGCTCGAAATCAACTAGAAAACTTTCTGAAGACAATGATTCCCGCAAATATAGTTCTGAGGGAATCGAAGACTTTTTGTCAAGAATTAGGCCCGGCGAAGTATTTTTGCTGTCCTCAAAATTCTGATTTTTATGGAGTTTTAAAGGCGATAGATCAAAATCTGACGATGCAGTTCTTTCTGCGATTCTTTCTATAGCTTTTATGTAAGATTCATGCTCTGATGGGTATAAGTTAAGAATATCCTTCCACAATTTTTTGGCTTGTAATAGCTGACCAGCTGCCTCAGTGTCTAAAGCCTTCTTTTTTAGGCGAATTAGCTCGTTCTTGCTCTTGTGTGTTCTTGCTCTTTTGTCTTTATTGACATTTAAATGTCTTTCACTTATGTCATCCGCTTTTGATTTCTTTTGAAAAAGAATTGCTCGCTGTATTTCCAGCATCCATGAATCAGCATCAAATTGACCTGGCACTAAAACACTCAGCATTTCTAAAAAGGTTGCTAAGCCGCATCCGGTAGGACTTTCACTCCAGCTCAGCAATTCATTGGCCCGGATCCCCTGCGGTGACCCATGAGGTGAAACCACTCCAGCGGGAGGATTCAAGCTAAACAACAGTTGTCCAAATTCTGCTGGTGATAGCTCACTCACCAGTTTGATGAGCTTCATCCGCTGGGCAGGGGGCAATGAATCAGACATGCGCTCCGACAGGACAAACGACATAAAACGGAAACAGCCCCTGCATACCAATGAGACCACTTTTTATTTGATACTCATTAAAGCTTGCTTACCTCAATACTTGCTCAGATTATCTGACCTGCCAGAGGAGATCACCCGTTAATGACTACAGACCATTCACAAATCCCCTCCAAAGCCATGCAAGCCGGAGGCACGCTGAGTTTTTTTGAGCGCTACCTCACCCTCTGGGTCATCCTCTGCATCGCGATCGGCATCGGCTTGGGGCGCAGCTTTCCCACCCTGGCCGAAACCCTTGATGGCATGGGCATTCACCAGGTCTCCATCCCCATCTCCGTCTGCCTCTTTTTCATGATGTATCCGATCATGGTCAAGATTGACTTCTCTCAGGCAAAGCGAGCCGCCCGCGCACCCAAACCCGTGCTGCTCACCCTGGTGGTGAATTGGCTGATCAAGCCCTTCACAATGGTCGCCTTTGCCCAGGTTTTCTTGGGGTGGCTGTTTCTGCCCTTGTTGCAGGGCACCGAACTGATTCGGGGAATGGAAATTACCTTGGCCAACGCCTACATTGCTGGTGCCATACTTCTGGGCATTGCCCCTTGCACCGCCATGGTGCTGATGTGGGGCTATCTCTCCCATAGCAATCAAGGCCACACCTTGGTGATGGTGGCGATTAATTCTTTAGCCATGCTGTTCCTCTATGCGCCACTAGGGGGGTGGCTCTTGTCAGCTAACAATCTGACTGTGCCATGGGAAACCATCGTGCTATCTGTGCTGGTCTATGTGGGCTTACCGCTGCTGGTGGGCACCCTGTCGCGCGTTTGGATTCTGCGTTACAAGGGTCAAGCTTGGTTTCAGCACGTCTTCCTTAAGTATCTAAGCCCAGTGGCGATCGCGGCCATGCTGATTACCCTGGTTTTGCTGTTTGCCTTCAAAGGGGAACTGATCGTCAGCAACCCGCTGCATATCCTGCTGATTGCCGTGCCCCTATTTCTGCAGACCACATTCATCTTTCTGATTACCTATGTCGCGGCCCAAAAGCTAAAGCTGACCTACGAAGATGCTGCTCCCGCCGCGTTGATTGGGGCCAGCAATCACTTTGAGGTGGCGATCGCAACAGCAGTCACCCTGTTTGGCTTGAATTCGGGTGCAGCCCTCGCCACCGTTGTAGGTGTCTTGATCGAAGTGCCGCTGATGCTGATGCTGGTGGAGGTCTGTAAACGCACGGCGTTCTGGTTTCCCCGCGAACCCCACAAGGCTACCCTGCCCGATCCCCGCTGCCTCAAATACAAAACCTAGGCCAGGTGAATTCGATTACTAAACTTTGGCTCTGCCTTATCTCGACCGTGACCATTGTGGTCTATTTTGACGGTCTCAATCCGCCCTACCGGGAAGACGATCCGGTTTCCCCCGTCAGTCTGTATGGGGAACAGAAAGCTTTAGTTAAAGCCATTTATGGATGAAATTCGCACCCCGGTTAGCGGCACCACTGCGGCTAAGGGGCTTCGGTCATACACCCCAATTAATACGAGAAGAACTCGAAGCTTTGCGGGGATGGGTTTGAGGATGCAGTTAAGGCGATCGCCTTACTTCATCTGCGATGATGAATGTAATTTCAATTTCACTAACCCCACCAAACTTTTCCCATGCTGTCAGCCGTCGAGTCCCCATCGAAAATAGAGAGTCAGACCACGTATTTTCGCTGCGCTGCAGGCTGCCCTGGTAAGCACTCGATTTTTGACGTGATCTACACCTGTCCCATCTGTGGCAGCCTTTTAGAAGTCCATCACGAGCGCGAGCCCCTCAAAGAACGGAGCGCCTCGGAATGGAAACAGTTGTTTGCCTCCCGCGCTAGCACCACCACCTGGCCCTACGGCAGTGGCGTCTGGGGGCTACGGGAATGGGTGATTCCGTCCTTGGCGGATGAAAACGTCGTCAGCATGTTTGAAGGCAACACCAACCTGTTCTGGGCTGAGCGACTTGGCAAACAATTGGGCGTGCCAGATCTGTGGATCAAGCTCTGCGGCAACAGCCACACCGGCAGTTTTAAAGACTTGGGCATGACGGTCTTAGTCAGCGTCGTAAAACAAATGATGGCCCAGGGCAGCTCGGTGAAAGCGGTCGCCTGCGCCAGCACCGGTGATACCAGCGCCGCCCTCGCGGCCTATGCCGCCTATGCGGGCATTCCAGCCGTGATCTTTTTGCCTGCGGGTAAGGTCAGCACCGCCCAACTGATCCAGCCCGTGGCTAACGGTGCCCATGTACTGGCCCTCGACACTGACTTTGACGGCTGTATGCGCATCGTCAAAGAAGTCACCCAGGACGATTCGATTTACCTGGCTAATTCGATGAACAGTTTGCGCATCGAAGGCCAAAAAACCGTGGGCATCGAAATTGTCCGCCAGTTCGATTGGGAAGTGCCGGACTGGATCATCATCCCGGTGGGCAATCTCGGCAATATCAGCGCCCTCTACAAAGGCTTCACCCTGATGAAGGATCTGGGGTTGATCAACCGCATGCCCAGACTCGTGGCGGCTCAAGCGGCCCAGGCCAATCCTTTTTATCAATCGTTTAAGAACGGGTTTAAGGAAAAGGTCACAATTACAGCTCAGGACACCCTGGCCAACGCCATCCGGATTGGGGATCCGGTCAGCTATTCCAAGGCGATCAAGGCGATCACTGAAACCGACGGCATCGTTGAGCAGGCCACCGAAAATGAGCTAGCTGAGGCTGCGGCGACAGCCGATTTGACCGGCATGTTTACCTGTCCCCATACCGGGGTTGCCTTAGCGGTATTGACGAAGCTGATCAACCGGGGCGTGATTAAATCCAGCGATAAAACCGTAGTGGTGAGCACGGCCCATGGTTTGAAGTTTACTGACTTTAAGGTGGGCTACCACGAATCAGCTCTGAAGGATGTGGACAGCAGGCACGCTAATCCAGCGGTTCATTTACCCGCCGACGCCGATGCAGTCAAGACAGAAATTGAGAAGCGTTTAAGTCGCTTATAAAAACGGAGAGAGAGGGATTCGAACCCTCGTTAGGGGGGTACCCTAAACAGCATTTCCAGTGCTGCGCCTTCAACCGCTCGGCCATCTCTCCAAAAGTAAGGACGCGGCAAGCGCGTCGCCAGTTATGTATCCTATCAAACCAACGCCAGGGATGGGAGTGAATTTGCTGGTTTTTTCTTGAATCCCACGGTTAAGGGTTGGGCAGGACTCCGCTAGGCTGGAATAGACGCCCTTTTACCGCTCGACATCTCAGCATGACTTGCTCCCACACCATTCGCATCCATCACCGCCAAAAGGACCGTCATTACCAAGTCCAGGTACCCGAAGATCGCTACATCTTGCAATCGGCAGAAAACCAAGGGGCTGATTTACCCTTTGCCTGCCGCAACGGGGCCTGCACCACCTGCGCCGTTCGGGTGCTGTCTGGGGAACTCGAACAGCCTGAGGCCATGGGGCTGTCTCCTGGTTTGCGCGATCGCGGCTATGCCCTGCTCTGCGTCAGCTATCCCCGCTCGGACCTAGAGGTCGAGACTCAGGATGAAGACGAAGTCTACGAACAGCAGTTTGGCCGCTATTTTGCTAAGGGTAAGGTCCGTTTTGGGCTACCCCTAGATGAGGATTGATCCTTACTCGACCTGCCTCCAAGAAAGAATGCACTCACTGTAGGGTGCTGTTAGCGAAGCGTAACGCACCGTATGTTTGGTATTTTCGTTGCTACAAATCGCCTAAAGACTCAATCCATTTATTTGGGGCTAAGCGTCTTGCTCTTGAGCGTAATCGCCTCAATCTTGACCTTAGGCGTTCGCGCCCAGGGCCTTCCCGCCACTGTCGCCTGGGCCAAAAGCGGCCAAACTTTAGAGCTACTGGCGCCCCTCAGTTCAGATCTGCCTGTGGAGACGGTAAGACTCACGGGCATTTTGGCACCTGAGATCGGGCAAGCCCCCTGGGATCAGCAGGCCAAGGATTGCTTAGAGGCCAGGGTCTATGACCAACGGGTTCGGGTGGTCCCCACCGAGACTGCGCCAGATAGCTATGGCCGCATCTGGGCAGAGGTCTGGCGTGGAAGCGAGTTAATCAATGCCACCCTGCTGGAAAACGGCTGCGTGCTTGTAGATGAGACCACCCTGGCAACACAATCCCATTGCCGGGAACTGGTCTATGCCCAAGAACGGGCGCGAATCTTGGGGCTGGGCATCTGGAATCCCCAAACCCCACTCCGACTGCATCCCCACGAATTTTCACCCGCTTAATCACGCCCTATGACTGTGCCTAATCCAGCCGATCTGCAACGCTACTTAGATATCGCCACCGAAGCCGCCCTAGCAGGGGGTGCCCAACTCACAAAGTACTGGGGCAAGCTGCAGGATGTGCAAGAGAAGGGTCGTTCCGGTGATCTGGTGACCGAGGCAGATAAAGCGTCGGAAAAAGCGGTTTTGGCCGTGCTCCAGCGCCATTTGCCCGACCACCCCATCCTGGCGGAAGAATCGGGTCAGATGGGGGCTAACGACGGGCCACTGCTGTGGGCGGTGGATCCCCTCGATGGCACCACCAACTACGCCCATCAATACCCGTTTTCTTCGGTGTCAATCGGGCTATTGATTGATGGACACCCGAGGGTGGGGGTGGTGTTTGACCCCTTTCGCCAAGATCTGTTTCGGGCTGCTTCTGGGCTGGGGGCGACGCTGAATCGTCAGCCCATCCAGGTCTCTTCTACGACAAAGCTGGCCAATAGCCTGCTGGTGACTGGGTTTGCCTACGATCGCCGCGAAACCCTCGACAACAACTACGCTGAATTTTGCCACCTCACCCATCTCACCCAAGGGGTGCGGCGAGGGGGCTCTGCGGCCATGGATTTGGCTTACGTGGCCTGTGGTCGCTTGGATGGGTATTGGGAGCGGGGGCTCTCCCCCTGGGACTTGGCGGCGGGGGTAGTGCTGATCGAAGAAGCGGGCGGGCAAGTGACGGCCTATGATCAGGGGAGCTTTGATTTAGCCTCGGGGCGGATTTTGGCCACCAATCGCCATATCCACAACACTCTCAGCCAAGTGTTGCTACAGGTCAAGCCCTTTGCGGATTTTCAGGCGATCGCTCTGGATGAGTAAGGGGCGACTGCCGCCCAAACTGTTCATGGGCAACCTCAAACAAATCCAAAGACCCCGATAAACTTTAAGGGAAGCCCATCCGCATTCACCACCAGCCTCTACACTGTGTCGGGGGCATCTGGTTTGAACAGGTAAGCAAGTAGAACGTCAGGCGATCGAGGGAGTTTGCGCACAGTCATGAATATTGACCAAGGACTGTTTAAGTTTGACTTTACGGACCATCACGCTATTTTGGGCGTGTCCTTGGAGGCTGATGCCAAGCAAATTCGCAAGCGCTATCTCAAAATCGCGCGGAAGCTACACCCCGATAGCTTAAGGAGCGCTACCGACACCGAAAAACAGCAGGCCAGCGACTTTCTCTCCAAGATGGTGAACCCTGCCTATGAAAAACTCACCCAAGACAAAGAGGCTACTGAGTACAAGATTGTTCTCAAGATGCGGGGCCAGCAGCTCAAGCAACAGCAGGCAGGCCAGCAGCTAGAGAGCACCCCTGCCAAACAACTGGTGGGCGCGAGTAACGCCAGCAATCTATACAACAACAGCCTTAAATCCCTGGCCGATGAGCAATACGACACGCTAGACCAGGTGCTCACGGTGACAGGGCAAATTAGTGAATTAAACCTGGCCTATTTAATTAGTACCGCTGGCGAGGGCGGAGCACCCGCCGCCGCACCCGCCGCCGCCCCTGCCGCCGCACCGCCGCCCGGAGCCCCTCAACCCGCTGCCGCCCCGGCACCCACCGCTTCACCCCGGCAGCAAAGGGCTTCAATCATCGGCAGCTATCTAAATCGTGCTAGGGAATTCGAGAACAAGAAAGACTATTCCAGAGCAATTTTAGAACTGCGAGAAGCGGTCAAATCCCACCCCAACAACGCCGATTGTCACGCCGCCTTAGCCAACCTCTATCTCAAGGCCAACCAGGCCACCATGGCCCGTATCCACCTTAAAAAGGCGTTGGATATCAACCCCGAAAACCCTCTAGCGAAGGGGTTGTCGCCCAAGATCAACAAAGCCGCTGGAACGACCGGCAAGGCTACCGGTGGAAAAGGGCAGTCCTCTAGAGGTAAGAAGGGGGGTGGCGGATTGTTCGGCCTATTTGGCGGCAAGGGAAAATAGATGGTATACCACCCCCCCTCTGGAGCCCGGGATTTACTGCCCCTGGATGTGGCTCAGAAATATTGGATTGAAGCGCGCCTAGAAGAGGTCTTTCAGGGGTGGGGATATCACCAAATCATTACCTCCACCGTTGAGCGTCTAGAGACTTTAATGGCGGGCGGGGCGATCGAACCTTCCGCCGTGATTCAGTTCCAGATTGCGACGGGGCATTCCTTAGGGCTGCGACCCGAATTGACGGCCTCGATCGCCCGAGCCGCCGTGACTCGCATGGCTGAGGTGTGCTACCCGCAGCGGCTCTCCTACGTGGCCAATGTGTTCCGCCATGACCCCAAGGGTAGCCAGGGAGGGCAGCAAGAGTATTACCAAGCTGGGGTAGAGCTGCTGGGCACGGCGGGGATGATGGCCGACACGGAAGTGGTATTGCTGCTGCTGGCTTGCCTCAACAATTTGCAGCTCACCGGCACTGATGTGCTGTTAGGGGATGCGGGGCTGACGCGATCGCTGCTAGAGATTTTTCCCAATGATCTCAAAGGGGCGGTGCGGGATGCGATCACTCGGCTAGATCGGGTGCAGCTCGAAACCCTCTCCCTCAGCCCCGAACTGTTGGAGCGGGCGCTGTTGCTGATGGATCTGCGCGGAGCACCCAAAACCGTCTTACAGCGGGTCAGTCAGCTCGACTTATCGGATCAGCAGCAGGCGATCGTCCACGGGCTCAAAACCCTGATTGAGATTTTGCCCGCCGCCACAGAGGCTCCCAAGGTCACCCTAGACCTGAGCCTGATTCAGCCCTTTGACTACTACACCGGCATTATTTTTAAAGTGGTGGCCGACACCCCTCAGGGTCGTCAGGTGGTGGGCCAGGGCGGTCGCTATGACAACCTGTTAGGGGTCTTTCACCCCCAGCAGCAAAGCTATCCCGGCATTGGGTTCATGCTGAATATCGACAGCCTGCATCAGGCTCTTTTGCCCACCAGCCACCTCCCCGATCGCATTCCCCCTAGCGATTGGCTGGTGGTGGCTCAAACCCCGGCAGCGGCAGCGGCAACCTTTAACTATGCCCAACGCATCCGCGAGGGGGGCAGTCAAGCTAGGGTGGAACTCCACTTGGATGCGGCAGCAACCCCAGAGGTCATTCGTGAGCTGGCCCGCACCCGCGAAATTGCCCACATTGCCTGGGTCAGCGAAGATGGGACACCGCAGGTTGAGACTGTAAACTAAAGTAACGTTTAGCAATCAGCCGTATTGACTTAAAGGACTGAATTGGGGCCTTCTTCCCGAAAAGGGCCGTCAATCCTATGGGTCAGCCGGTTGGACGAGATCACTTGCAGAGGAACGTGATGGCACACACGATTGTGACGGATGTCTGTGAAGGGGTGGCAGATTGCGTGGATGCCTGTCCGGTGGCCTGTATCCACGATGGCCCCAGCAAGAATAAAAAGGGTACGGACTGGTACTGGATTGATTTTTCGACCTGTATTGATTGCGGGATTTGCATTCAGGTGTGCCCGGTTGCCGGAGCGATTGTGCCGGAGGAGAAACCCGAGCTGCAAAATACACCGCAGTAAGCGATGCTGAGCCTTAAATCTGAGGTGGGGAGACGCTATGGGAGATCTGAAAACCCTTTCAGTCATGGGGATGCCGGTGCATTACGGCGATCGCGGCGACAACTATGCCGATTGGCTACTGCTGCGCCAACAGCAGGGCATCGGTAGCCATGTGGTCACCCTCAATGCCGAGATGGCCATGCAGGCCGATCGCAACCCCACCCTGAAGCAGTTGATTCAGCGCACCGATTTGGTGATTCCCGATGGGGCGGGGATTGTGCTCTACTTTCGCCTGAAGGGGAAAACGATTGCGCGCGCTCCCGGTATTGAGCTGGCGGAAACGGTGCTAGAGCGGCTGGGGCCAGAGCAGTCGGTCTTCTTTTACGGGGGCGCACCGGGGGTGGCGGAGGCCGCGGCGCAGCATTGGCAGCAGCGCAATCCCAAGATTCAGATTGCGGGGGTGCAGCATGGCTACGTTACGCCAGAGGAACAACCAGCCTTTCAAGAACGGCTGAAGGTACTGCAGCCTGCGGTGATTTTGCTGGCGTTGGGGGTGCCCCGTCAGGAATTTTGGACGGTGGATCACCGCCATCTTTGCCCCAGTGCGGTGTGGATTGGGGTGGGGGGTAGTTTTGATATTTGGGCGGGGCTAAAGGAGCGGGCTCCGGCTTGGTTCTGCAACAACAATTTGGAATGGCTTTATCGGCTTTATAAGGAGCCCTGGCGCTGGCAGCGGATGTTGGATCTGCCCAAGGTTGCGATTCGGGCGTTGACTTATTCGTAATCCCGGCTGCAGCGATAATGGGGCTATCCCGTTCAGAGCTTTGCGATGATTGCCACGCCCCAGCCGCAAAAGATGACGGTCGCAACCTATTTGGATTGGGAGCCTCATCAGGAGTTGCGCTACGAGTTTGTCAATGGCGATGTGTTTGCCATGACGGGCGGGTCGTTACCCCACAACGACATTGCAATCAATGTGTTGACAGCGCTACGTGCTCAGGTGCGCGCACAAGGCTGTCGGATCAATATTGCTGATGCCAAGGTGAATGTCACCCCATCGATTTACCGGTATCCGGATTTGGTAGTGAGTTGCGACCCCCGTGACCAGGCGGCAACTGATGCGATTCGGCATCCCAAGTTGATTGTAGAGGTGCTCTCTCCTGGGACAGAAGCGTTGGACCGGGGGGACAAGTTTAAGGAATATCGGACGTTGCCTACGCTGATGGAATATGTGCTGGTGAGTGGGACAGAGATCAGCGTGGAGGTGTATCGGCGGGGGGAAGGGCGGTTGTGGTTGTATACGGCGTATCAGGCAGAGGACATGATTCCGTTGGAGAGTGTTGGGGTTGAGGTGCCCGTCACGCTGATCTATGAGGCTGTGGATTTAGGAGGGTAAGCGCGTCCATCAATACAGCACGGAATTGGGGGCTGGCCCCCTACTCCCCTTCGGCTGAGCGTTCGACTGAGCGCTCACGCCGAAGTCTCAGGTCGAAGCCCGCGTCCCCCGAAAAGGGGATTTTAGTTGGGACTTGAAGGGTTACGGTAAGACGACAGGGTTGGGGTGGTTTGCAGATCCCAGGGTTCTTGGGGGTGAATGACCAGCCACCTTAAACGCCAGCCTCAGAACCCTGGGATCTTTAGGTCTTTACGGAACCAGCTTATTTCTTACAGCATCAATCCGACTCTGCAAGCCCCGCCCCCCAGAACTTTCAGCCCAACCCAGCAGCGCACTGACCGCATTGCCTTGGGCTGCTCCCTCTGGGATCAGACCTGCAGGCGAATTGAGGCTAAAGCAAATTTCCTGAAACTGAACCGACAGCAGACTGCGCAACCCTTGAAAAAGTTGCTGACGCTCTTGGGGAGATAGATCGCTGGCGTCAGTCACGATCGCTGCATACAAAACCTGAGCCCAGGATAGCGGCGACTTCCGGTAGAAAGCCAGGTTAACCCCCGCAAAAGGGAAAACGATCGCTCAGCTCAGCGCCTTCTCTAAAAACCATTCATACCCCGCCTGAAACTGCGCCTTTCCCCCCTGCTCAACGATCGCCCCATGGCCCGGAATCACCCGATCAAAGTCCCAATCCAGCACCCGCCGCACCGACGATTCCACCGTTGCCTTGTCGCGGCTACCCCATTTCTCCAATCGCGAGGGCCGCAACGTGTTGTAAGAGCCCAGTAATTGACCCGCCAACTGCGTCAGCAGGTCGCTGGTCGAGTCGAAGTTAAAAGCCGCATCCGTCAAAATTAGGGTTCGACTGGGACGATGGCAAAACATCGTCTCCCGCGCCAGCTTGATGCCCCTCGGCAAGATCGCCGCAAACCCTTCAAAGGGCAAATAGTCCAGCACATTCTCAAAACTGCCAGGGCGGTCGAGGAGGCCATCTAACTGCAGATCAGGGCGCTTCTCGGCCAGCCCCGTCACGCCCCACACCTGGGCATCGGGATATAGGGCCTGGGTGGCTGAGATCGAGAGATGGTGAAACAGATTCGGGGCGATGATATGGCGCACAGTGCCTAGTTGATAGAGGGTTTGGCGATCTTCCGTCTCCAATTCAATCGGAGAAATCAACACTAGATCCTGACTGGGCAAACGGATAACGGTCATACGACTTCCCACCGCCAACCCCAGAAAGCGCAGGGGTTGGGTGGCACTCCAGAGATTGGGTGCGGTTTCAACTAAGGTCATTATTTTTTAAATCGAATGTTTGTTATCTAAAATCCGAAATTCATATCCAAATATCCTCTCTACAGGAGGGGTGGCCGGTCGGGGCGGATTTCCGGATCACGATCTATCCAGGAGGCCAATTAGCAGCTCCGTTTGCTGGGCGACCCAGTCCGCTTCACCCTCGCCGTGATCATAGAGGCACTGCAGCATCAACCCATCCATAAACACCAAGATGAAATCCACCTGAGCGGATGGCATCTGTAGGTAGGTGACCATTTGGGCATGGGTGCGCCGCCAGACCCCCTGCAAAACCCCTTGCTCTATCCCTTTACGCTGCTGATGTTGATGAAAATCGATCCACAACAATAGTTGCTGCTGGTAGAACCGGAAGTGCTCAACGAAAAACGTGATCACGACGCGGAGTCGGTCGCCCATGGCCTCAGCCACAGGGGCCTGGGCAAAGAAATCGGCGATGCCCTGTTCGCACAGCTCCTCTACCAACTGCTCTAGAATGCGCTCTTTACTGGGGAAATAGTGGTATAGGGTACCGGTTGAAACTCCCAGCCCTTGGGCGATTTGTCGCATGGTGGTGGAGCCGTAGCCCTGCTCGGCAAACAGACCCAGACATTGACTGAGCAGTTCTTTGCGGTAGCGATCGCGATCAACGATTTTGGGCATGAAATTATTTATAACATATGTTCGTTATAAAATTGCAGCGACCTTTACCATGAGGTCGTGATCCTAGTCCCTGCCCATCCCAACCCTTTTAACGCTGTATGGCCCTTGTGGGGTGACAAGACGGTTCTAAGGCATACACGCCAATAGATTGGGAAAATAACAGTGACAAAAAATAGGGGACGTTGGTAGCGCTCCCCCGCATCAAAATGTTGCCTGTATCCGACCAAAAGACTTTGCGTGCCTATCTGAGCGAAAGTCAGTATGACCCTAGAGCTGCTGCTCTTGCTACAGGTCCATCGCCAAGTTCAGCTGTCAACCTTGGCCAGTATCTTTCCCCAACCGATTCACTACCGCAGTCGGATTCGCAGCTTGCAGCACTTGCTGCTTCTTCCCCAACTGAGCATCAAGGCCCTTTGATTTCCCTTACTCAAGCACTGGAGCCGCCAAGTGCAAACAGGGCGCGGTTTGAATCACTAGCAGCGCCGTCACCTTCACCGGCCTCAAGCACCGCTTGAAGCATTGACGGGCCGATAATCAATGCCCGGCACCGGTCAAAGTTTCTGTTTACGCTTGACCGCGAAAGCAGCGATCGCCATCAACCCGAGCCAAGAAGTCGGCTCTGGCACATCCTGCGTCGGCGGTTGACTGGGGTCAGCCCGGAAGACACCGCTAGAGCCATCCTCAAACTGAGCCGTAAAGACAAACTGCCCCTGATTGTTGAGGCCATTTCGCTCTTGGAAATTGATGCTGGTAATCGTAGAGCCAAACAACATATCCCCCACCCCAATGACACGATCAGCAACCGGATCAGGGCCGACAAATAAAGCGGGTGCGCCTGCATCTAAGCCCGATTGAAAGACGAGCGTACCGGCATTGTTGATGGCAGGGCGGCCCAAAGTACTGAAAGGCCCTTGGTCATCAACAACAAGCTCCAAGCCCCCCGGCCCCTGGCGAAAATTTCCCAGAACCGGGTTGAACATGGCATCTAGAAACAGGGCATTGAAGGCAACTGTGCCGTTGTCATTCAACACTGGACCTTCGATGGTGCCAAACCCGAGCGCATCGGCAAAAGGGGCGGGGGCAGCGGTGCCATCACCGATGAATAGGGCATCCCCATCAGGGGCCAGCGCTGAAATCGAGAAAAAGGCGACTTCGTCGTTGTTATTGAGTGAAAAGCGGAACAGGTCAAAGTCTGGGCCATCGGCGATCGTGGAGACCCCACCGCCATTAATCGTGAAAATGCCCTCGTCGGTTGTGGCAAAGTTCTCAGCAAAAAACGCGATCGTGCCCAATTCATTGATAACCGGGGCAAATAGCCCATCCGCAGCCGAAAATCCAATTAACCCAGGGGAGCTGCCGACGGTAATCACATCGGTGAGCAGTCCTCCGCTACTGCTGACGATACGGGTGTTGCCGTCAGCACTGAAAACGACGGTGCCCGCACTATTGATATCTAGATCGCTAAAGTTGAGAAAGCCGTCCCCTTCATCGGCGATTGTTGCCAGAACGCCCCCGTCGCCTGCAAATACCCCATTCTGCCCATCGAGTTCACCCAAAAAGGTGACGGTCCCTAAGTCATTGATGGCATAGGCTGCATCAACAAGATCGGTAAAGTTAGCCGTTTGACTACTGGCAATTTCTACAAAGGTAAACGCCTGGACAGACGGGCTGAGCACCGTGACTAGACCCGCTGCAGCCAAGGTCGTGGCAAAGAATTTAGAAGGCATCATGGTGATTGGAGGGGTTATAACGTTTTCAATACATCGACTGATTGGATGGCATTAGGCTCACATCCTGGCGTTGGAACGGCCACAACCCCTAGGAAATCAGGGTGGACCTAGGCAGTACACTTTCTGATGTCGTTGGATGACAGCTTCTAGAGACGAGCAGATCTGATAACAGCCCGAGTAGCCTGATTTCCGAAAAGGGAAATCCGTTTCTAGAAGCCGGCTGGCTGCTCAATCACTTTGGAAATTCAGCTGCGGTGATTATATGCCGCCCCCCTGACATGGCATTAGAACTTGTACCTTTACTGCAACTCCAGCGTGCCCTCTACGACATGCCCGTGGGCCAGGCGCGGTTTCAGATGTATCTGGAAACCTTGCTCAATGCGGATGGCTCCGATGCGGAACTGCTGCCGATGATGGCGATGAATCCGATGGGTAAGGCGCACATTCCGGCGCTGTTAGATGCCCTATTGGCCTTGGATGCAGAGGAGATCGCCGCTCAAACCTTGGCAACGGCAACTGATTCAATTCGGGATCCCGGTTGCTTCAAACTGGGGTTGGTGGTTGCCGATGATTTGATGGGAGGCTGGACCAACCGCTACACCAGCGAATTTACCGCCCGCTTTGAGCTAAAGCCCAGTCTGAAACGAGGCTGGCTGAGCGTTACCCTATGGACCAGCGAAACGCCTTCGGCACAGACCATTCGAGAGGCGACTCTGACGATGGTGTATCGCGCCGCCTACATTCAACAGCACGGCGCAGCCACCACTTTAGGAGAGATGCTCAACCAGGAAGGTACGGCCATGGCAATGGCAGGGTGCCAACAGCCCCGCCTTGAAGCAGAAGACCAGGCCTATAGCGACGAGGTGATTGCGCCCCACCGCTCCACCCAGGATTACCCAACGATCATGGCCTGTTTGTTTGGAGATCGCGCTGCCCACGCCCTGGGATACCCTCCCTTTGGGTTGAGCGATCGCGCTGGTTTGGCCGTCGCCCTCCATCAAGCCCAGCAACGCGCTGCAAATTAACCATTAGGTGACCTTAACCATGAATTCAAACTAAATTTAGCTATTCCACTCAAAAGGCCGATTTAGATCCCCGATCAACTTATAAAAGTGAGATAAAACCTCAGGGTCAAGGTGTTGCTTCCAGCGCTCATCAAGCTTGATGGATAGGTCTACTGATTTGTAATGCTGACCATGGATTTTCTGAACCAAATCAGGGATCGGATGGTTATGGTAACGCGCAATTAATGCTCGGGTGCTTAAGCTCCCTGCAACATAATGGTGCATTTTCTTCCAATATTGAACCATTGAAGGCTCAAATGGAATTTCTAACCAATCACAGATTGACTGCATCGTACTATGAGGATTGGTGGCCAAATCCTCATAACGAATTTGCTTCTGCATTTGTGCGGGATAGCGATTCAAAATCCTCCGGCAACTTTCCAGGTTATTCATCCAACGATGGGCGAATTTTTCAACAGTCAAATCTGGAAATGCCCTCAGGTAGGAATTGAGTACTGCCCTAGCGTCCCTAACCACATTAACTAAATACACTTGAATAGTGCCCTGGGTTAATTCGCGCGTCTTGATTTTGTTGGCAACCCAGTCAGGATACTTACTAGAATCAACTAGCAGGGGGCTATTGATTTTTTCAAAAAGCAGGGTGTAAGGTCTGAAAATCTGATCTTGCCGAATAAATTCCCTGACAGCTCGCTCTAATCGAAGGGGAATGCGTTGATGAATACGATGGTTACTCAGCCCCTGCGCCAATTGCCTAGCTTCCTGCCCAGTAAAATGGCTTGGCCAAAAATCTGAGCCTGGGCAAAAGGCCTCTACTGATTGATGGCAGGCAAAGATTTCTGGTATCTTGCTAATCTCGCCGAGAGAAAACCCTTGAGAATGGCTACCCAGCATTAAATCCAGCATTGTAGAGCCGGAGCGACCTATTCCTATTATGAAAACTAGTTTTCTAGATGTATTATCCATCCAAATTCCCAAGCGTACTGATTAACCCCGGTTTAAGTAGAGCAGTAGTATATTAAGATTCCAGAAATCTACGAAACCAAATTTTTGATTTGGCGGCGTATCTTCTGGACGAAACCCAGTTTCGGCGCGTCAGTTTCCGTTGTCAAGGGCAAAGAGCAGTTGCGAAAACGGTAATATTCCCAAAGTTTTCGATACGGGCCTCCTACCCTCATAGGAGTACCCGCCCAATGCAAATACCTCAGGGACCTATCTCCATCAAAAAGGATGTTTTTTCTCTCAGTGAAATGACTAGACCCGCCCCAACTGCCCGGCTCATTTTCGACTTTGCGAGTCAAGTTTAAGCGACGGCGCATGGATTTTAAAACCAAATAATTCATCACAGGCTGATCCGTCGTACCGCTGGAGAAATCAAAGTATTCGCGATGTTTTGCACATTCAGCCAAAAGAGAACTCATTTCATCCAAGCTGATTAGACCTTTGCGAGATCCCCAAAAACCGCTATTAAAAACATCTTTGAGTTCTTGATCTGAGAAAATTCCTAAATCCAAAATCTTAGTAGAGAAAACATCATTTAGACCTCTTCCCTTGTGATGAAAATCACAGGTTAAAAAATCTGTCTCACGCAAAAAGTCCAGTACCTCTGAAACAGGTCTAAATAAGATTATGTCAGTATCTATATACAAGAAATCCTGAAGAGGGCCAAACCAAGCACTCAGCTTTCTCATTTTATTAGGCAATTTCAGAAAGTCTCTAGGGAAGATTTCACCAATCTTCTCCGTAAAGGCTTCAAGAAAATCTAAGTCTGGGAAAAGCTCGACTTGATAATATCGCTTGAGCACATCTGCAACATAATGGTACTCACCATCAAACGGAATCATGAAAACAGGCAAGTCTGGATCATGAATGCGGAGACTACTGAGCAAGGCGATCGCATTATCTGCAACCCGATCATTAGCAACAATGTAGACGCCACGATTCAAGCTCGGACTTTCCTCATTGATGTTCATATCTAATTTTTCCTGGCTAGTTTCTTTAAGATACGTCGAAACTTACTCTCGCCTTGCTTGTAAGGCTTGGGCTTTCCCTTCAGGACGGGCCGTTCACTTGGATTGTGTAGGTAACGGTAGTGAAGAAATACATCACGGTAAGGGAAGTCTACGTTCTCGCCCTCACAGAGATGCCTAAACAATTTTGAGGAAACACCAATATAGTGCAGATACAGTAATGGTTTCCCTTTGTCAAAAACCTTTTCACCAACAGCATTAAAGTGGCTAGACGTGACTGAATTTCCAGTTCGCATCTCACTCGGCCATACCCTAGCCAGATTGACCGAATTAATATTCAGTCTCATGACTAGATAGTTCAAGATAGTTTGATCGGGAGCAAGGGGATACAGAATTTCGGCTTCTCCAGACTTCAATAAATCTAGCAATGAGTCGAGTTTATCTACCTGGAATAAACCTTTCTTACTTGCATAAAATCCTGAGCAGAAGATTTTGTCTTCGATTTGCTCTTTAGAAAATAGAGCCTGAAGCTTAGGAGACGAGACCTCATAAACATGGGATGGATCCTTATACTGGAAATCATAGGTCACCCAATCATGTTGAGAAAGCAAATCAAATAGCTCGTCAACAGGGTCAAGCAATAAAGTATCTGCATCCATATATAAGAAATTATCAAACGGGCCATCAAAAGCACAGTATCGACGATGCGTCCCCATTCGATGAATACCTTGACTCGTTCCTGCTGCTAGCCAGCAATCTGAAGCGTTGGGGTGAGTTTTCCAAAGACGTTCAACAAAATTATCCCAGCTTTGGATGCTTTCAGAATTGCTATAAACACTAACCTGAGGACGTTGTTCAGCAAGTTGCAACAACTTTGTTAGTTGAGAATCGTAGGGGAAAATACATACAGGAAAGTCACTGCCTGCATTAGCTTCAATACTATTAATTAACGCAACTACCTGATGGTAAACAGCATCGTTCGCCAGTGTACAAATTCCATTTAGCATGATGGCCTAGATGTAATCTTAGATCTATTGTTGCTTCATTTTTTTAGATTTCACCTTAGGGAAACAGTATTATGAAGTTTCATTCTTCCCTTGAATACTCGTCTTGTCTTCGACAGAGTAATCCTTAATTAAGGATAAAAGATTCTCTGCTGCGTTGTACGCCTCTTGGGCTAATTCGCTATTCTCCTCTAAGTCATACTCTTCCGATACATCATCTAGCAAAATAAGCTGTAGGGAACCGATGATTGAGTTAAGGTGTGTCCTAGTTTGATATGAGACTTGAGCAAATTCAGCTATTTCCTTCTCGGAGTTTTTGACCGTTTTTAGAAGGCTTCTGGCGACATTAAAAGCTTCTCCAACCAGCAAACTTTGGGAATCCGGGTCGGCAGCAACTCCATCGACAATGAGTTCTAAAGAACTCATGACTGAACTGAGCTGAACTTCCAGAACATGGTTAGATAAGTGCTCTGTGTACCCAGATGGAGATAGCGCAACACCAGTTTGCATATCTTCAGTATCGCCAAACTGCATTGTCCAGAGCTTGGCATACTCTCCACCTTTGCTGAGGAGTGTCCCATGGGTGCCAATCTCCACAACTTTGCCCTTACTCATAACCGCAATTTGGTCAGCATTACGGATAGTAGAAAGGCGATGTGCAACAACCAAGGTTGTCCGGTTTCTGCTTAAATCATCCAGCGCTTCCTGTACCAAGCGCTCTGACACTGTGTCTAATGCACTTGTCGCTTCATCTAATAACAAAATATCAGGGTCCTGCACTAGAGCCCTTGCGATCGCTAAACGTTGTCGTTGCCCCCCTGAGAGCATGACGCCCCGATCACCAATCTGCGTTTGCCAGCCCTGAGGAAGTTGCTCAATAAATCCATAGGCGTTTGCTTTCTTAACCGCCTGAATGATGTCTGAATCTGACGCATCTGGCTTAGCATAGGCAATGTTGTTCCAAACCGTGTCGTTGAATAAGAAAGTATCTTGACTAACTAGTCCTACTTTCTTTCGGTATATATCTAGCTGGAATTCCTTTAAGTTGATGTCGTCGATATAAACTTCGCCTTTCGTGGGATCGTAGAAACGGGCCAATATGCTAATGAGCGTAGATTTACCAGAGCCAGAGCTCCCAACCAAGGCCAAAGTTTTACCTTTAGGAATGTTGAGCGTAATATCTTGAACGACTGGACTAGAGTGACCAGGGTAGGCAAAGGAGATATTGTCGAATCTTATAGAATTTTTCACGGGCTGATAGTAATTATCGCCCTGCTCCATAAATGGCTTATTATCTCGCCTTAGAAAATCGTGAACGACTTCCACACTAGCAGAAGAGTTAGCTAAATTAGTACGAATACCGTTGATTTTACCTACAAATGGCAACATCCTGAAAAGCGCTAGCAAATATATAAGCAGAATAGTAGATAGACTCTCGAAGCTGTCTACTAGAAGGACTCTCGCCAATAACACAATTGCAATTACAACGACAATGCTAGACACTTCATTTACAGGGCCAATAGCTGCAGAGATCTTTCTAGATTCAAATGCAACTTCCTCTATTTCATAAACGATATCCATGATTTTTTTAAACTCACGCTTGCCGCTAGAAACAGCATTGATGAGGCGAATTCCATTAAGTGACTCAAGCAGGTTTACGGAATATTTCTTGTTAACTTCCGTGACCCGTTTCCCTAATGTTTTTGATCTACGGACGAATAGCTGACTAATCAACGTTATTCCGGAAGCCATTATCACGGAAATAATTGTGAGCTGCCAGGAAATAGCGATAAGGATACCTGCATATATAACCAGTGTAAATACAACGTTGCTTAAGCTAATATAAGTTGTCACTGCTCCTGCAGTTCTATTTACCTCGACATTAACCTTTCTGGAGATATCGCCTATTTTATTTTTATTGAAATAATCCAGATCAACTTCGAATAAAACCTTGAGTGCTTCCTCTCGGATTCTATTAACTAGGCCCTTCTGTAGCAAAACGCTCAATAGGGCTCCTATATATCCAGCAAGATTCTTGAAACATATAGTGGCAATGACCGCCCCTAAAAGTGCTATAAATTGATATTTTTCTGGAAGGGACTCAAAAGGCAGTAGTAGATTCTGGATGATTGGAGGAATATTTTTCAGCGCTGCATCTTGACCCGTTATTTTCAAAATAACGGGAGCCAGCAACGTTGTATTTACACCGCTAAATAATGCACCGGAAAACCCCAGTAAAACTGTTGCTGTGATCTTGAAAGGAAATTCTTGGGCAAATCCTAAAAGGAATTTGGTTCTGTAATTCATTGGGGCTTCAGCTCTTTCTTCACTCCTCTTTTAGGGAGTCTAAAAATGCAGTTAAATTTGATACTTTAAAATTGTAGGTGCTTGTGCTCGGTTTTGAGAACGGTTTCCGGCAAGAGTTGATTTACAGTGCGATTTTCTTTTTCAAGATTTGGGCTAAGGATAATTGTGAGGCAGATGCAATCTTGACAGGGCTAGTGCACGGCAAAGATCGCAAGACCTACTCACTTTTCCCAGAATGCCACAGCAAACTGCTATAGCTAAAGCTTCATAAATTTCGAGAATTCTAGCCGGGCACTTGAGAGGGTGTTTGAAAAGGGGTTAAGCCAGTCTTGAGCGATATCGGAATCAATCAGTAGGGTGGCCGGAGCCCTTATGCTACCGTCACTCTTCTGGGTAATCCATGTCGCTAGAGGAAGTCCCAAGAACTTTTTAAACACCCTCTTACTAAAACGTATGTCTGAAGGATTATCGCAACATTTGCAAGCTACAGCCTGTAGAGCTTTCAGCAAAATGCAAAAGGGAGGCGGCTCGACTGGCTTGAGGTGCTGTCGGGAGCGGGGTATTGCGGGGGGGATTCAAAATAAACATGAACTGTTCAAACAGGGGGTCAGATAATGCAAGCACTGAGATTGGACAACGGCAGCATGGGCGCTTCACTCTAGTTACCGAAGATCTCCTCTCGCCCTTAATGACGGGTGAAGCCTTTTTTACACCTTCTCTAAGGTTGATGCCCCAGTTTAAGGTGAATTACCCAGCGTACTGGGAATCTATGCCTAAATTTACCTGTAAGGCAGCTACCCTGAGACCTGCAGGTTAGTATTGTTAAGAACTGTTTGATGCTTTAACAGTTTCCGCAATCTACGGTCGCTTTGCACCATGCCCCAGCCTTTTCCGCCGACCGAGTCCTCTGCTGCTGAGAGCTTGAACGGTCACAACGGTCGGCGGTTGTCGGCTGCAAGTGAGGACGATAATCTGATTCGAGTCCGGGGCGCACGGCAGCACAATTTAAAAAACATTGATCTGGATATCCCGCGAGATCGCCTCATCGTGTTTACAGGGGTATCTGGCTCCGGGAAGTCTTCCCTGGCCTTTGACACAATTTTTGCCGAGGGGCAGCGTCGCTATGTGGAGTCTCTCAGCGCCTATGCCCGTCAGTTTCTGGGCCAGGTGGATAAGCCAGATGTAGATGCGCTCAAGGGACTGAGCCCCGCCCTTTCCATCGATCAAAAATCTACCTCCCACAATCCCCGTTCGACTGTGGGTACGGTCACTGAAATCTACGACTATTTAAGGCTGCTGTATGGTCGGGCCGGAGAGCCCCATTGCCCCCACTGCGATCGCTCCATTTCCCCCCAAACCCTGGATCAAATGATTGATCAGGTGATGGCGCTGCCGGATCGCACTCGCTTCCAAATCTTGGCCCCCGTTGTGCGCGGCAAGAAGGGCACCCACAAAAAGCTGCTCTCCGCGTTAGCTGCAGAGGGATTTGTGCGAGTCCGCATTAACGACGAGATTCAGGAGCTAAGCGATCTGCCTGAACTCGACAAGAACCATGCCCACACCATTGAGGTGGTGGTCGATCGCCTGGTCAAAAAAGATGACCTGCAAGAGCGCCTGGCGGATTCCCTGACCACGTGCCTAAAGCGCTCTGAGGGCATTGCCGTAATCAACGTACTGCCTGAGCGCAATGGGACTGCCGCCAAGACCAAAGAAGCAAAGGTAGTGCCGCTGCATCCCCAGGGCTTGTCTGATACTTTACCGAGGGCAGCAGAAGGGAACGGTGCCTATCGTGTCCCTGTAGATGACCCTCAAGACGACGGGCCTAAAGACTTAGTTTTTTCTGAAAATTTCGCCTGCCCTGAACATGGGGCGGTGATGGAAGAGCTGTCTCCTCGCCTGTTTTCGTTTAACTCGCCCTATGGGGCCTGCCCCCACTGCCACGGTCTCGGCAATCTGCGCACCTTTTCGGCAGACTTGGTGGTGCCTGACCCCACTCTGCCGGTCTATGCGGCGATCGCCCCCTGGTCTGAAAAAGACAATACTTACTACTTCTCGCTGCTGTACAGCGTCGGCCAGGCATTCGGTTTTGAGATTCAGGCCCGCTGGGAAACCCTCAGCCCTGACCAGCAGCACGTGATTCTCCACGGCTCTGAGGAGAAAATCTATATCGAGACAGACTCACGCTACCGCGATCGCAAAGGCTACCACCGCCGCTACGAAGGGGTGCTGCCCATGCTGGAACGCCAGTATCGGGAAGCCAGCTCTGACAGCTATAAACAGAAGTTAGAGAAGTACTTGATCGACCAGCCCTGTGAAGTTTGCCACGGCGCAAGGCTGAAGCCTGAAGCCCTGGCCGTACGTATTGGCCCCTATTCCATTCAAGAACTAACGGATGTTTCTATTGGGGAATGTCTGAACCGGATTAACCAGCTCACCGGTGATGAGGGTCATGAACCGCTGATGACCTCCCGTCAGCGTCAGATTGGAGACTTAGTCCTCAAGGAAATTCGGGCCAGGCTGCAGTTCATGCTGGATGTGGGTCTGGATTACCTGACCCTGCACCGCACCGCCATGACCCTTTCTGGGGGGGAAGCCCAGCGCATCCGTTTGGCCACCCAAATTGGCTCTGGCTTGACCGGCGTGCTCTACGTGCTGGACGAGCCCAGTATCGGCTTGCACCAGCGGGATAACGATCGCCTCCTCCAGACCCTCCATCGTCTGCGGGATTTGGGCAATACCCTGATCGTGGTCGAGCACGATGAGGACACCATTCGGGCGGCGGATTACCTGGTGGATATCGGTCCTGCCGCAGGGGTCCATGGGGGCAGTATTGTGGCTCAGGGCCATCTCGCTGCCCTTCTAACCAGCGAACAGTCGCTGCCTGGGGCCTATCTGTCGGGGCGACGGGTGATCCCGACCCCCGCAGAGCGCCGCGAGGGCAATAGTCGCACCTTGAAGCTTCACAATGCCCGTCGCAATAACCTCAGGGGCTTGGACGTGGAGATTCCCCTGGGGAAACTGGTCTGCGTTACCGGCGTCTCTGGGTCGGGTAAGTCCACCCTAGTGAATGAGCTGCTTTACACGGCGCTGCGCCACCACTTCGGCAGCAAAATTCCGTTTCCCCAAGATTTAGACGAACTATCGGGCTTGAAGGCCCTAGACAAGGCGATTGTGATTGACCAATCCCCCATTGGCCGCACGCCTCGCTCCAACCCCGCCACCTACACTGGCGTCTTTGACGTGATTCGCGAGTTGTTTGCCACCACTGTCGAGGCCAAGGCGCGGGGCTACAAAGCCGGTCAGTTTTCTTTCAACGTGAAGGGCGGGCGCTGTGAGGCCTGCAGCGGCCAGGGGGTGAACGTGATTGAAATGAACTTCCTACCCGATGTCTATGTGCAGTGTGAGGTGTGCAAAGGGGCGCGCTACAACCGCGAAACCCTACAGGTGAAGTACAAGGGCAAAACCATCTCCGATGTGCTGAACATGACGGCGGAGGAAGCCCTGAAATTTTTTGAAAATATCCCCAAGGCGGCAACTCGCCTACAGACCATGGTGGATGTGGGGCTGGGGTATGTGCGGCTGGGGCAGACGGCCCCCACCCTGTCAGGGGGAGAGGCCCAGCGGATGAAGCTGGCCTCGGAACTGGCGCGACGGGCCACGGGCAAAACCCTTTATTTGATCGACGAACCCACCACCGGTTTGTCCTTCTATGATGTCCACAAGCTGCTGGATGTGGTGCAGCGCTTGGTGGATAAGGGCAATTCGGTGCTGATGATTGAGCACAATTTGGACGTGATTCGCTGTGCGGATTGGCTGATTGACCTAGGGCCAGAGGGGGGCGATCGCGGCGGTGAAATCATCGCCACAGGGACACCAGAAACGGTTGCCGAGAACCCGCGCTCTTACACCGGTAAGTACCTAGCCCGCGTCCTAGCTCAACATCCTGCCCGCTAATCAAGCCAGAGGGTTGGCAGAGACAACCTGTAAAGACCGCAAACGATTGAGGGCGGCGGCTAAATCCAAGGTTCGAAAGTAAGCCAAATCACCATATGGCCTTGGTGTTAAGCAATCGAGTCCATGCTGCTCAATGTCGGCCATCACGTCGGATAAGGCTTGAGAAAGCGTACGATCGCCATCAAGGCAATCGCGGGCATAGACCATCGCCCAAGCGATCGCCCGCAATTGGGCGGGTTCGACAAGGGCTTCTACAGCGCTCAAATCAATGCTTTCGTTGCCAAAACGGATGTTCTGGGTGTCTCTGACCTGTATGGATACGGCCCGTCGACCCTGACTTGCATCAATCCCGGCTGGCGAGATGACGCGGGGCATGATCGCCCCAAATTGGTGTCCCCCTTCGGATTGGCGGGTCGTTGGGTATTGGGCCGCGATCGCCTGCGCTTGAGCCGTCACATCATGGGGCTGATAACTGTCCAGCGCGATCACGGTATCGGCCACATCAAAATAATCACCGCTGCCCCCCATCACCAACAGGGTTGAGACGCCATGGTCGGTATACAATTGCCGCACTTTATCCACAAACGGCGTGATCGGTTCTTGAGATTTGGCCACTAGGGCCTGCATGCGGCGATCTCGAATCATAAAATTCGTCGCCGAGGTATCTTCATCGACCAGCAGTAATTTTGCGCCTGCCTCGATTGCCTCCATGAGGTTGGCGGCTTGAGAGGTGCTGCCACTGGCGTTAGCGGTGGAAAAATCAGCGGTAGATTGCCCTTGGGGAAGATGATTGATAAAAGGCGAAATATCCACGCCCATCACACTACGCCCCTCTTCTGCCCGGATTTTGACAGCGGTCGGATCCGTCACCACATACTCACGGCCATCCCCAGGGATATGGGCGTAGATGCCTGCCGCAATCGCTTTTAAAAGGGTGGATTTGCCGTGGTAGCCTCCGCCCACAATCAGGGTAACCCCAGGGGGAATGCCCATTCCCGTTAAGGTCACGCCATTTGGTAACTCAAACTGGACCCGCAGCGACTCTGGAGACTGAAACGGTAAGGCTTGACTCAGAGGCCGATCATCGACACCGCTGCAACCGGGCATAATGGCCCCATCTGGGATAAAGGTGACCCAATTATGGTGGGGCAGTTGCGATCGCAGCCAATCCGAGGCTTCCACAACATCACAGTGGTGTCTTAGCGCTAGCCCATCTAATGGCCCGTAACATAGGGTTTGCTCGACGAGCTGAGGCACCTGCTCACAGAGCAGCACCACCGCTTGCTCACCGGCAATGCGACGGCCAAAGGCCGGTAGACCCACCGTGAATCGGGCTTCTACCCCTGACTTGGACACCAGAACCGAACTGCGATGGATCACCACTTGGGACGGACGGACGATCGCAATTGAGCCACTTTTTCCAGAACCGCTCTGGCGTGGCAAGGTCTGAGTCGCCTGATAGAACTGCCGATTCAAGATATCGGCTAGCGCCATGGCGCGACTGGGTGTGTGGTAGAGGTCCTCAGGAAACTGCGCAAATGCTTGAGGGATGGCCACTCTGACGCGGCTAGGGGCCGCAAACGGATCACCCTGCACGGAGTCAACATGCAGGGTGAATGTGGGAAACTGATAACTCCCTTTTAGGGCCTTATAGGCCCCATATCCTTTGCCATCTAGGGATTCAATCTGTTGACGGAACTTGAGGTGAGTCGCCATAAGCGGCTGAGTGAATGGATGCGGTGAAACCCCAGCGCTAAGCCGCCTTTTGGGTCAGGGCAAAGTGGTGCTCTGGCACTGAGAAACCCGCCTCAACACAGGTTTCACGAATCACCTTATTGGTGTCGAAATAAACCTGCCAGTATTGGTCATTATTACAATAAGGACGCACTGCCAGGACGGGTCCCATCGGGGTGAATTCTAGAAGTTCTACATCAGGAGCGGGCTCAGCCATCACATTGGCAATGCCGGCCAGTTTTTCCTTAAACAGGGCGATCGCATGATTTTGATTGACATCATGATTGAGCTGGGCAACCAGATCAACCCTGCGGTAGGGATTGGTTGAGAAGTTTTGAATCACATCTGAAAAGAGGACGTTGTTGCCAACGATGGTGCGAACATTGTCCATTTGGTCAATAGTCGTGACAAAGAGTCCAATCTCGTGAACCGTGCCTGTAACGCCCCCAGCCGTGATGAAATCTCCGACCATGAAGGGTCGGAAAATGACTAAAAAAGCGCCAGCAGCAAAGTGGGCGAGTAATCCGCTCCAAGCCGCCCCGATCGCAATACCGGCAGCGGCTAACAGGGCCGCGAAGGAGGTGGTTTCGATGCCGAAGAAGCCTAGAATCGCCACGATCAACACCAGGTTGAGCGTCACGCCTAGGGCGGCTTTCAAGTAAACGAGCAGCGTCTCTTCAATATTGCTGCTGCGAAAGGCGCGGGTGATTAGCTTCATGGCAATGCCAATCAGCCAGCGGCCAACAAACCAAAAAATGATCGCTCCGAGGATCTTTAAACCAACCGCGATCAAAATTTCGATCGCGCTATTTACAACGAGATTGAAATCCATCAGAAAACTCCTTTCCAGAAATGATGCTTGATTTCTTGGTGATTACATTACAACTTGGGCAGCAAAGAACGTACCCTGAGGTTGAAATGTTGGTAGAACTTGCGATCGGTGATGCCTATGGGGCGGGGTTTGAATATGCCCCCGATGCCATGGTGCATGAGCAAAACGATCTGAGTGGCTATAGAAAGCACCCAAAGCACAATATCCAACCCGGTTGCTACACCGATGACACCCAGATGAGCCTTGCCATCGCCGAAGCGATCGCTTCGGGTGAGCCCTGGACCCGTGAAAATCTAGCACAGCGATTTGTCACCGCATTCAAGCAAGATCCGAGAGAAGGCTATGCCAATCGGTTCTATGGCTTCCTGCAAGAAATCAACGATGGCACAGAATTTCTAGCCAAAATCCGACCCCATAGCGACAAAAGTGGCGCGGCCATGCGGGCCGTGCCCATTGGGATTTTCCCGAATATTGAAACTGTGATTGAACGGTGCCAGCTCCAAGCCGCCATTACCCACAACACGCCAGACGGGATTAACGCCGCTATCGCGGCTAGCTTAATGGCCCATTACTTCATCTATAACCTGGGGCCAAAAGCTGACTTGCCTCAATTTATTAGCGAATGGGTGCCTGGCCCATGGACGACTTGGTGGCAGGGCAAAGTCGGGGCCAAGGGGCTGATGAGCGTCCATGCTGCCCTCACCGCCGTCATGGCGCACGATTCTCTCAGCGAAATACTTAAAGCCTGCATTGCCTTCACCGGTGACGTGGATACCGTTGCAACAGTTGCCCTAGGGGCCGCTGCCTGCGCCAACGAAATCGCCCCAGATATTCCATCCATACTCACCGAGACCCTAGAGAATGGCGATTATGGATTGGACTATCTGAGGCAGCTAGATCGTCAGTTGATGCAAGCTATGGCTTAGCACCATCCTCCATCACTGAAAGCGTTTCCGTAGGATGACGCGGCGTGTCAATCGCCTATTCGCCCACTTCTTGGAAGCTCTCGGTGACCGCTTTGAAGATACTCTCGTGCTCGTCAAAGCGAGACTTTAGGGTCCAGGTTAGAACTTGATAGAAGTGGGTGTCGGTTTCCACATTGGTCTGCAGGTAAATGACATTGATATTGTCGATCGAGCCTTCTACTTGCTGTTGCAGAGCCGAGTTACCGTTAATCGTCAGAGAAACCGGCTCACTTACGTTGGGGTCAGTCAGGATGTCTAAAAACATCTCTGAGGTGATTTCAGCGTATTGCTCAAGGGTGGCATCAGCGAAATCTTCTTTGGTGTCGTCAATGACAATCACGTATTTCTCATCTACGGGATTAGCGGCCTGCAAAATCGCCACATCATTGAGTTCATCTGTTTCTTGCCAGTCATCCGGCACGGTGAGTTGCACAGTACCGTTCGTGCTGGTCACGATCGTTCCTTCAGGCTCAGCGGCCTCGGGCTCGGCAGGTTCAACGTCTTCAGCAGTCTCGACAGGGGCGGTGTCGGTATCGCTGGCAGCGTCGTCGCCAGGAGAGCAAGCGGTGATGCCAGCCAGGAGCAAGAGTAGTAGCGGCAAAAATCGTTTCATTATCATGATCGTGAAATTGTTGTGCAGGATAAATAAAGGGTAATGCCAGTTTAGAACGATGCAACCTCACCCAAACCAGAAATTAGTTTGCCATTGCAGTCCCGGTGAAAACCGTCTCGTGGCAAACATAGTCGACTCATTCTCCCATGGTGCTGAGCCATAAGCCGGTTAAGCCCTAATTGCCAGGTCAGGGCAGCGGCAATTCAGCCAAGATTCAGGGGGCGATTACACCTGGGTATTACAGAAATCCCGCCAGGAATTTCGTAAATCTGCAACGGATCATCGCGATCGCCTTTCAAAATCCCAGAACCATACGATGATGGGTAGCGTCCTAGCGCCCCCGTAACCATGGCTGCAATTCTTTTCACCGATTTGGATGGCACCCTCCTAAATGGAGAATCCTATGATTATCAAGCGGCCCTGACGGTGCTCGATAGGCTGAAGCAAGCGGGCATTCCCGTGATTCCGGTGACCAGCAAAACCCGCGCCGAGGTGGAAACGCTGATTCAGACCGTGGGCATTACCGATCCCTTTGTGGTGGAAAACGGCAGCGCCATTTTTATTCCCCGAGACACTTGCCCTTTTGCCTTACCCGAAGGGGAAGATGATGGCCCCTATCGGGTGGTGGCCTTAGGGGTGGCCTATGTGATGGCTCGGGCCGGGCTGAGGGTGTTGGCCCAGGAGATTGGTCGGCCTTTAAAAGGGTTTGGCGACTTTTCGGTGGAGCAAATTCAGGGGCTGACCGGGCTCAGTGAAACCGATGCCAAACAGGCCAAGGCCCGAGAGTTTACCGAACCCTTTATGACCCCCAAAAATGTCGCTGTCGAGAAACTTACAGAGGCGGCAGCATCGATTGGGTTTCGGGTGGTGGTGGGCGATCGCTTCTCCCATTTAATTGCGGGTAGCGCTGGCAAAGGGGTTGCCGTGCGCCAGTTGGTAGACCATTACCGCCCCACCTTCCCTGAAGGGGAAACCATCACCACGGTGGGGTTAGGCAACAGCCCCAACGACATTGACATGCTTGAGAATGTCGATCAGGCGATCGTCCTGCCAGGGAAAGACGGCCCGCACGTCAGACTCAAGGACCGAGGCTGGACCCTTGCCCCTGCCCCCGCCCCCGAAGGCTGGGCACAAGCCGTAGAGCAAGTTCTGAATAATTTTCAAACAACCGCTTAGCGAGAAAATTCTGGCTTGTCCCCGCCTCTGACCCTGCCCCGCATTCTCCGCTACAGCTGCACCTCCGCAGGCATCAACCTCGTCGGCACCACGGTTTCTATCTGGCTGCTCTACTTTTACGCCCCGCCCCCCGATGCTGACGCCATCCAGTACCTGCCGATCGCCCAGGTCGGTATCTTGCTGACCCTCAGCCAGGTTTGGGGTGCCGTTATTGACCCCTTAATCGGCCATTGGAGCGATACCCTCCGCTGTCGCTGGGGGCGACGCCAGCCTTTCTTGATCGGGGCCGCGCCTCTGACCCTGCTGTGTACGGTGCTGCTGTGGACCCCCATCGATGCGTTTCCCAGCGATCGCAACAGTCTCTACTTCCTGGCCATTACCATCGCCTTCTTCACCAGTACCAGCCTAATTGGCATCCCCTACGACAGCAGCCTGCCCGAGATGGCCCGCACCCCGGCTGAGCGGGTCACCCTCAGCATGTGGAAAAACATCTTTGGCACGGTGGGGGTACTACTGGGGGCCTTGATTGCCGCCCCCCTCTACGTCCATGACGGGGCCAAGGTGCTGGGCTTAGTAGTGGGCGTTGTTAGTTTGCTGACCGTGGTCTGTACCGTGGGGGTACTGCCTCAAACACCGCCCCAAACGACCCAACTCTCGGTTGTCAAAGCGGTGCGGGCCACCCTGGGGAATGGGCCGTTTTTGCGGCTGGCCACTTCCACAATTTTGGTGCAGACCGCCTACGCCATGTTGTTGGCTAACTTGCCCTACTTCGTGACTGTGGTACTGCAGGGCAAAGAGGCTGACGTGAGCCGTCTGCAGGGCATTGTCGTCTTGGCAATGATTGCCACCGCCCCCCTCTGGAACTGGCTGGGTCAGCGCTACCGCCATCGTCAATTGCTGTTAGTGGCGTTGGTGGGGCTGGCGATCGCGGCGTTACTAACCGCAACGGTGGGGGCCGTGCCGGTGCCGCTCTGGCCCCATGCCCTCCTGAGTCTGGTATTGATTGGCCCGTTTCTGGGGGGATACCTCGTCTTGGTCTACGCCATGATGGGAGCTGTGGTCGATTACGATGCCCACCTCACTCAAACTCGCCGAGAGGCCACCTATTATGGGGCGTTTGCTTTGGCTGCCGGGGTAGGGCCAGCCTTTGCCGCGCTGCTGCTGCCGCTGATCTTTGAACGGTTTGGCTACACGGTGGCCCAGCCTCTGGGGGTGCAGTTAGTTTTTGCGGGGGCGGGGCTGATGGCGCTGCTGGGGGCAGCAGTGTTTTGGGGCTATCAATTGGGTGACACCCTGGCGGAGTCTTTGCAGAATATGGAGCGCAATTAGCGTCCTAAATCTCCCCATTTTGAAGTCTTACCCCAGGGCGTAAATCTGAACTAATTCCCAATAGCGCGATCGCCCCTTGAATTCCCTTAAAAACGCCAGGGTTCCAGCCGGAATCTTGGCTCGATAAACCGGTTCAGGTGCCCCTTGAAAGTAGGCATGGCGAATATCTGTGGCATGAAGGTGGGGCTGACGAGGCTGCTCAATGTAGGTCCAGTGGGGAAAGTATTCGCGAAAAAAAGCGATCCCTTCCGGGTGATAGCTGAGGATAGCGACTTGCTCGGTGGGTTTGGCAGTCACCTGTTGGTGAATATGGGCTGACCAGTCTGCGAAACTCGGGAAATCAGGAATGGGCAAGCAATCAATGCATTCATTCTCTCCATGGCTGAGGCTGGCCCGAATCATCTGTTCCCGCTCCGCTGCCGTCCAAGGATTTTGCCGATACTGACGGCTCTGGTGGCTACCCAGCAGGATAATCACCCGTTCACCCTGGTTTAAAGCCGCCTGTACCATTGCCCAATGGCCCCAATGAAAGGGCTGAAACCGGCCAATGCACACCACACAGGAAAAGACCATCTCAGAGGCGATCTAGCACCAGATAAATCAAGTCTTTGAGCTCAGCGACGCTGTTGAAGCGATTGTAGAGATCTCGGGTCGGAAAGACTTCAGGTTGGGGGATCCGGCTAAAAATCAGTGGCGTTTGGTCTATCCGGCGATGCTGCCAAAACAGCCTGGCAACCAGGCGATCGCTGGGCACAAAAATCCGGTGTAGCTCTGGGTGGCGCAGCCGGTAAGACTGACCGGCTGCGACCCGCTCTAACCGACTCAGGATGAAGGGAACCTGCCCCAAGGACTTCAGGCGCATGGTGTGATCATCTCGCAGCAGGGCGCTTGCGTAGGTGTATTGATACCAGGGCTCTGTTTGGGCTGTTGGTGTGGCCACCACCTCGTATACTGCATTTTCCATATGCCCCAACAGCACCTGGGTCTGAAAGTCGAAGCTGTGATTATGGACCAAAATCTGGTCATTGTCGGGACGCAGGGCCGTTTCCCCTGGTTTGCACACATAAAGCCGCAGGGTAAGAGCAGGACTTTGACTGAGGATCAGGCTATTGAAACCCGGCACGTGGTAGTCCCGGTAGGCTGTAGTCAGCATCTGATCGAGGTTGTCGTTAAGACAGGACGCGATCAGAGTCTTGAAAAAAACGATGTCCATGATTTCCGGCCAAGAGCGCAACCCAAGGGATGGAGCGACATTGATGCGGTGAGCCCTTGAAGCTACGCAGCACTCAGCAATGATTCCAGATGAGGTAACGGGTTTTAGAGGCAACTCTTACAACGTTCGTTTGTTCGTTGCCCTTCGCTAACGTGCCATGATCAAGGGATTGTGGGTATCCTGTCATCGTTAAAGGACATCGGCGATCTCGCCACCGGCCCCGCGTTCTACCCTAACCTCTCGCTTTGACCCGTACTTACTGAATTCCCCCATGAGCGCATTGACCCCCCGATCAGCTCGTACCCGCAAGCCCCCCAAGACTCGAATGCTGGTCGTCGATGACGAGCCTGAAAATCTCGATTTGCTCTATCGCACCTTTCGCCGCGACTTCATGGTGTTGCGCGCAGAGAGCGGCCAAGAGGCCCTGAACATTTTGTCGGAGCAGGGCGAAGTGGCCGTGATCATTTCTGACCAGCGCATGCCAGAAATGAAAGGGACCGAATTCTTGAGCAAGACGGTGCCCGAGTTCCCCGATACGGTGCGGATTATCTTGACTGGTTTCACCGATGTGGAAGATTTGGTGGATGCTATTAATGCCGGTCAGGTCTATCGCTACATCACCAAGCCCTGGGATCCAGAGGCCCTGAAGCAAGTGGTGCAGCGGGCTGCCGATACCTATGAAATTTTGAAGCAACGGGGCGATGCGATTCAGCAAGTCCAGACTCAGCAAGCAATTGTGCTCTCTCTAGCAGATATTGCTCAAAAGGGAGAACCCCAAGCAGCGACCTTAACCGCCACTGCTGAAGCCCTTAATGAGATTCTGAATACCGGCGGCTGTGTGGTCGCCACCGTAGCGGAAGGCCAATTGGGCGATGGGGTTGGCATTGGCGGTAAAGGGGAAGCCACAGTGCTGAAAGAGAATCCCCTGGTTGCGACCGCGATCGCCCAGCATACCCCCCAGACCTTGCCCGATGCCAGCACAGCGGAAAATGCTGACGCCTATCAAGGGGCTGGTATTCAGGCCCACGCTGTTATTCCCGTGCTGTTCCGCGACGAAGTGGTGGCGATCATTTCTTGCCAATGGCCTAAGACCCAGGTCTTTTCAGAAGCTCAGCTGAACCTATTCACCATTGCGGCACGACAGGTGGGGCTGACCTTAGCCTGCTGTGGGTAAAGCGATCGGGATGCGCTATGGTGTTGCGGCAATCTGAAGCCTAGACCCACCGTGCCCCCTGCGAATAATCCCCCTTCTGCAACATCTGTGCGCGATCTCTTCGATCGCATCGCTCCGGTTTACGACACCATCAACCATCAGCTCAGTGGCGGCCTCCATCGGGTCTGGAAGCGTATGGCCGTGGGCTGGAGTCAAGCGCAACCGGGCCAAACCTGCTTGGATGTGTGCTGCGGTAGTGGCGATTTGGCCTTGCTATTAGCCAAACAAGTGGGACCGACGGGACAGGTCTATGGCCTTGATTTTGCACCGGCCCAACTGGCGATCGCCCAGCAACGGGCCGACCAACATTGGCCACCCCTAGCTATCCAATGGATCGAAGCAGACGCGCTGGCCCTGCCGTTCTCTGATAACACCTTTGACGCCATCACCATGGGTTATGGGTTGCGCAACCTCACCGACATTTCTGCTGGGCTGCGAGAACTGCACCGGGTTTTAAAACCAGGGGCGATCGCCGCGATTCTGGACTTTCATCAGCCCCAACAGCCCTGGATACAGCAGTTCCAGCAATGGTATTTAGCCCAGGTGGTGGTGCCCACCGCCGCCCGTCAGGGTCTCACCAATGAGTACGCCTACATCGCCCCCAGCCTAGAGCGATTTCCCCAGGGGCCTGAGCAGGTCAAACTGGCCTACGGGGCTGGTTTTGATCGGGCCGCCCATTACCCGATTGCCGGGGGACTGATGGGGGTTTTGGTGGCAACCCACTGAATTGGTCCCCTTGGTTCATTTGCTATGATATTTCGGCTCATCCTCCGACTTTGGGGGCGATCGCCGATAGAGTGGCATGGCTTGGTCCGATGTTTGGTTATTAATTGCACCGCCAGTGGTGGGGGGTGTAATTGGGTATTTCACCAACGACCTAGCCATTACCATGCTGTTTCGGCCCTATCGGCCCATCTATATCTTTAAGCGCCGCCTACCCCTCACCCCAGGACTAATTCCCAGCAACCAGGCCCGTTTGGCCCAACGGGTGGCCGACACGATTATGGGGTCGCTCCTCACCCCCGAAGAACTCCAAAATCTGGCCCGTCGCCTGTTGCAAACCGAGCGCATCCAGCAGGCGATTCAGTGGCTATTAGAATTAGCCCTCGATCAAGTGCAAGCCCGCAACCAGGCCCGTACCGCCGAGGTGGTGGGCAATGTGCTCCAAGACTTAGCAGGGGAATCCCTACCCCGCTTGATCCGGGTTTGGGCCAGGCGCGAAAGCTTTCTCAAGCCCCAGCTCAATCAGGTTTTTGATCAAGTCCTACTAGAGTTTCAACTCTCTCCTGAGCAGGCTGGCCAAGTGGCCGATTGGCTTCTGGTCTCGGTTTTGC
>JBHJIP010000036.1:0-2005 GCA_050043365.1 Leptolyngbyaceae cyanobacterium | reverse complement strand
GGTGTCGACGGCTCAATGTTGATTATGAGCGCTTACCTGAATCCTCTGAAGCACTCATCTACATCGCCATGATCCGTGTCATGTTACGCAGGTTAGCGTGACGATTTAGACGCTCTACGTGTTTCCAAATATCCTCTTAGACATGCGGTAACCGTAGGACCCGCCAGATGTATTGTCATCAATAGAGCCCATGCGGCTGGTCATCAGAATAATTTTGGAGCCTGCTTTAAGGTTAGGCAGGAGTGCCCGGGTAAGGCGGAGAGCACCAAGCGTATTCACCTCAAATTGTTCGCGGATACTTTCAAAGTCCAGATTGTCGAGGGTGATGCGGTGAATAATACCAGCATTGTTAATCAGTACATCTAGGGCGATCCCCTGCAGTCGCTTGACCAGGTGGGCCACGGAGGCGTCGTCAGTAATGTCAACATCAGCTTCGATCCGAATACCCAGGGCATCAAGTTCAGGGGAGGATGTACGACAAACTGAGATCGCGGTATCGCCTCGTTCATGGAGCTGTTTGCAGTACTCATAGCCGATACCACGATTTGCGCCAGTAATGAGATAAGTCGCCATAGACTCTGCACCGTAAAAACCACCGCCCTCACAATAGCGAGTCTGGCAAGTTGGAGCATTACGCCCGGCATTTCCCCCAACTACGGTGACTTGACAGACTTCGACGATGCTGCGCGACTGTGACCTGAGTATAGTGCCGCAATGCTTGTGCTTATTAAGGTTTTGGTGAGCTGCATGATCAATCTGAGTTGGGAATTCCAGGTCCTGAAATGTGTCAGAAATAGGCAATGCTGATAGTACATTTAGAACCTGAACGCCTCCCTAAATACCCGTAATCGTTATTTAAAGTTCTCATGAAGCCTGGTTGAACGCCCTGTTCAAATCAGGGTGTAGGTGCCAAAGTATAGATGAAAGTATGAAGTTTCTGTGTTTTTCGTGGCCCACGCCCACTGGCACTGTCTTAAGTTCCTTCGGCGTTTCTGAAAATATTGTCCAGCATGCGTTCTACCTATTCCTTCTCAAAACCAGCTTTTGCACTAGGTGCTGCTACTGCACTGAGTGTTGGTGCTGTCTGCCTAGCTCCGGCAGCCCAAGCTGCTACGTACTATGACCTAGATTTCAATTACAACGGCTTAGTTAAGAATGGTGATACCAGTTCGGCTGGTGACCCTTTGAGTGCCTACTTGTTAGATAGTGCAGGGGGTCAGTATGGCTACGGTACTCTTGCCGGCTCTTTTGATGCGATCAGTACCATTTGGGAAGATGATGGTATTTTCATTACGACTGACCCTAAAGGCCGTAGAACTGATCCATTAGGGCTTTTTAACAGCAACTGTAACCCTGATCGACATGCAGCGACTGACCCCTGCGAACAGAAAATCGGCGGCAAGTGGAAGGGGGATCCAGATTTAGCGACAGGTACACTCTTCGGGACATCACCTCAGGGGAACCTGCTTATTTTTGAAGAGAATCCAGGCGACGGGGCTCCTGATGATACGAAGCATGGTGGCGTTATTACCTTTGATGTCTCCAGTAAAAATTGGTTTCTTGAAGAGATCGGTTTTGTGGATGATATCTCCGGTGGCTTAATCACCTATACGTTTGCCGACGATACGATGGAAACCGATGCCATCAATATTGCTGGGGATAATAAGCTCGAGTTTTATTCGCCAACTCAAGCGAAGGAAATTAAAACGGTAGCAGTTGAGTACTATGGCAGTGGCGCGATTAGTGGGCTGCGCTTTAAGGAGGCTGAGCCAGTAGTTCCTAGAATTCCTGAGCCTACGGCTACGTTGGGTCTTGCTATTTTTGGTGCTATCGCCACTCGTTTAAAGCGTCAGGCATAGGAGGCTTACCTTAGTGGTGCAGAAAACTTTTCAGCATCTTAGTCAGTCTCACCATGAGAATCTGATCACCTTGTTGAACTCTATGCGCTGCTCTAAAGCAAGCCGTTTTCGTTGAGAAGCATAGGCCTTAGGTGGACTTTTACTGG